>JALOAG010000022.1 GCA_023228875.1 Bacteroidia bacterium
CTTCCAACTTTTTAAATGGACATCAATTCCTACATAAATGTTTTGTCCTTTAAAACTGATTGTTGTACTTTTACTTTTGGTCTGCATAAGTCCCAGGTTTTAGTGAATAAATTGTTTGTTAAAAAAAAATCAATTTACAAAAACTTTGGGGCTTATGTTTGTTTAGATTACAAACATACAGCCTCAGCGGTCTTGTAACAAATAACATGGGCCGTAATGTTCGTGACGGAGATGTCTTCCTATTTGTCAATAAAGCCAGGAATCGGTTAAAATTGCTTCACATGGAACCCGGAGGCCTGGTCATATACTCAAAACTTCTGGAAGAAGGTCGTTTTCGTGTTCCTTCCCGGGTTGCTCAGCACAACTCCATCACCATACAATGGGTCGATTTGGTTATGATGGTAGAGGGGATCATCACAGATCCCGGAGCTCGCTTAAAACGTTTAAAAAGAATCAATTATTAGTTAAAAAAAGGTCAAAATATTTGGTCATGTAAAAACTTGTTACTATCTTTGTATCAAGTAATTAGGACGACAAATGACCTTAGAAGAAAGCCTTTTACAACTCCAAAAATTAACAGAAGAGAACGCCTCTCTTCGCGAACAGATAGCCGTAAAAGACGCTACTATTTCAAAGCAAGAGTTGGAAATAGACCGTCTTAGGAAAATCATTTTTGGCAAAAAGAGTGAACGGTTCATTCCTACAGATCCTAATGTCCGCCAGTTAGACATCTTTGGTGAAGCACTAAGCCGGCAAGAGAAAGCAGCACTGGAAAGAGCTGCAGAGCAGGAACAAGAGCTTATTACAAGAGTAATAAGTGTAAAAAAGCCACGTACTCCGCGTAAAGACATCTCTTTGGAAGGACTGCGTGTGGAAGAGACTATCATTGATCCTGAAGGCATTAATTTGGAAGATTATGTATGTATAGGTACTGAAGAGACCAGTCGTCTGGCTCTAAGACCTGCTGAGTTCTATATCAAGAAGATTATCCGTAGAAAATATGTTCTCAAGAACCAGGCAGACAAGTTACAGGAAGAAAACAGAACACCTACTGTACTTATAGCGCCTCTTCCTCCGGCTCCTTTGCACAAATGTATGGCAGATACTACGCTTTTAACAGATATCATCATTCAAAAATACCTTTACCACATACCTTTTCATCGACAGTTGGCTCGGTTTTCCAACCTGGGGGTGCGTATAAGTTCTTCTACCGTGGGAGACTGGTTCTCCCGAAGTTGTGAGTTGCTCAAACCTTTGTATGATCTTCTCCGACGACGGGTTCTTTCTTCTGACTATATCCAGGTAGATGAAAGTACTCTTCCTGTGATAGACAATGAAAAGCAGCGAGCTGTTAAAGGTTACGTCTGGGCAGTTCACAGTCCGGATACAGCAGAGGTGTTCTTTCATTACGACAGAGGATCGCGTTCCGAAAGAACGGCCATGTTATTGCTGCATGATTTTAAAGGGGCTATTCAGACAGACGGTTATAATGTATACCAGAAGCTGGAACAACTTGAAGGTAAACTGATGCTGGGTTGTTGGGCACATGCACGACGTAAATTTGATGAATCGTTGGTAGAGAACAAAAAGTTGGCAACTGATGCTTTATTTCAAATCCAATCTCTCTATGCCATAGAAAGAGAAGCTGATGAGGGGCAACTATCACTTGAAGAAAGAAAAGCGTTACGGTACAACAAAGCGTATCCCATATTGGTAACCTTTGAAAAATGGCTTCATGACAACTACAAATCCTTGCTTCCTCAGAGTCGGACGGCAAAAGCCATAGCTTATACCTACAGTCTTTTTCCACAACTCTCCCGGTATCATCTGGACGGCAGATACAAAATAGACAATAATCTGATTGAAAATGCCATTCGTCCGCTGGCTTTGGGAAGGAAAAACTATCTGTTCTGTGGAAGCGGCGATGCCGCTATAAGAGCTTCCATGGTTTACTCTCTTCTGGGTTCCTGTAAAGCAGCCGGTGTGAACCCCGAACAGTGGCTGGAAGATGTTCTTTCCAAAATGTATTTGTACACTACCGGAAAAGGCAATCTGGAAGATCTGCTCCCGGCTAATTGGGCAAAATCAAAATCTGCAAACAACTTGTAAAGTTTTACTACTACTCATACAACTTCAGGCCAACTTCACTCAAATTGGCCTAACTTTTACAAAAATCACACAAACTTGTACAACTACTTAGAAAAGTTAGGTTGGAGTTAGCAATGTTGGACGGGTTTTATCGGATGCTTACTTTCACTCCAGCCTCTAATAATTTCTTTAATATCACTATTCTATTTGCTGTCTGATAATATTTTCCCATCCACACTTTGTCATTACCCAAAAATTGAGTAATGGTTTTCTTGATTTTTGAACGATTGGGTCCGTCTGCTTTGGCTTGACACCCAGATCCCTTAAATTCAGAGGTATGAGCTTTAGCCTCAACCAGTATCAATGTGGAATCTTCTGCAATTCCTATTGCATCCCATTGAGGAGACCGTACTTCACCTCTGTTGTACAATCACAGGGGCAAAGATCTTCTCTTTCTTGCGTACATATTTAACAAAATTGTAAACTGTCTTGCTGTTGACTTTGGGCAAATCGGGATAATGCTCCTTTAGACGATCCTCTACAACAGCTGCAGGTAAACCATTATCAAGCTCTAAAAGATGCTTTACAAATAGATACCAAGGGTCCAAAATCTTCTCATATACCCGCTTTTTGTCAACAAACTCCATGAACTCTGTCTCGTTCATTTTCCTGTATTTAGCTACAGTTCGGCGGTCAATTCCAAGATCTCGTCCTATTTTAACATCTGAGTTACCGCTGATTAATGAAAGTTGTTTAACTTTGTGCCACATAATTACCTTTCTAAAAGGTGATTTCTGAGTCTTCATAAAATTTGTATTTGAGTTGATCTACAAATGTATGAAGACTCTTATTTTAACCTTTTTTTATGTACATCGCATGTTGCCGATTTCTGTACATATGATATTGCCGAAAAATGTACATACAAAGTTACTGATTACACCCGTTTCAATCCACGCACCCCTTGCGAGGTGCGACCTGCTGTTTTTCCGCCTCCATAGCCATTAGCTCCGTTTCAATCCACGCACCCCTTGCGAGGTGCGACCTTCGTTGTCCACAAATATTCTACCTGTTGTAAGTTTCAATCCACGCACCCCTTGCGAGGTGCGACTTGATATGTAGCAATGTCGTTGTGGTAAGCACGTGTTTCAATCCACGCACCCCTTGCGAGGTGCGACCCATTTCATAAAAGAGGGAGTCACAGTTGGTGTGTTTCAATCCACGCACCCCTTGCGAGGTGCGACCTGTTTTTTGATAGCTTCAATAACTTCCAAGTTAGTTTCAATCCACGCACCCCTTGCGAGGTGCGACAAAAGCACCGTGAGTACCTTCTCCTTTTATACAAGTTTCAATCCACGCACCCCTTGCGAGGTGCGACAAAAACGAAAACAAAGAGCTTACCGAACTCTTTGTTTCAATCCACGCACCCCTTGCGAGGTGCGACTTCATCCTTAAGGTCATGTATGTAGATCCCATCCGGTTTCAATCCACGCACCCCTTGCGAGGTGCGACAAAAGCACCGTGAGTACCTTCTCCTTTTATACAAGTTTCAATCCACGCACCCCTTGCGAGGTGCGACTTCATCCTTAAGGTCATGTATGTAGATCCCATCCGGTTTCAATCCACGCACCCCTTGCGAGGTGCGACGCAGACGCAGACGTAGGGCCGACATTCGAGTACAGTTTCAATCCACGCACCCCTTGCGAGGTGCGACAATTTGGTAGCATACGATAAGGCAAGTACCAGAGGTTTCAATCCACGCACCCCTTGCGAGGTGCGACTCAGCCCGGCAAGGCACAGCCTGTTTATTCAGGTTTCAATCCACGCACCCCTTGCGAGGTGCGACCACGACATCAAGCAAATTGACAACGAGGCTTACAGTTTCAATCCACGCACCCCTTGCGAGGTGCGACTAATTGATGGTAATTTTGTTAGTGGTGGTTCACGGTTTCAATCCACGCACCCCTTGCGAGGTGCGACTCCTCAACCGGAGTTTGTTTGCTTTCTCCATCTTGTTTCAATCCACGCACCCCTTGCGAGGTGCGACCATTTAAGCCTGCAACAAAGCATATGGTCAAATGGTTTCAATCCACGCACCCCTTGCGAGGTGCGACTTTATTCGGGTGCTTATACAGATAACTATTTATTGTTTCAATCCACGCACCCCTTGCGAGGTGCGACTCTTTCCGCACTTGTACCTTGTGAACAGCATTACCGTTTCAATCCACGCACCCCTTGCGAGGTGCGACTCCTACTGTCTTTACTTTGTTTACAACGACATCTGTTGTTTCAATCCACGCACCCCTTGCGAGGTGCGACGGGATAGCGAAAATAACGCTTTCAAATTTCACGGTTTCAATCCACGCACCCCTTGCGAGGTGCGACTTCTCACGAAAAGGCTGTTGTTGCTCCGAAATGGTTTCAATCCACGCACCCCTTGCGAGGTGCGACCTTATACCTGGGAGCAATACAAAAGCTTTTTAAGGTTTCAATCCACGCACCCCTTGCGAGGTGCGACATGGCGACATTTTGCGGTATGTACATCAACCTGATGTTTCAATCCACGCACCCCTTGCGAGGTGCGACGTCATAGGGGAGTGGACAGATGTAGGGGCAAACGATGTTTCAATCCACGCACCCCTTGCGAGGTGCGACTAACTCTGACGACTTGCACAATGCACTTGTAATTGTTTCAATCCACGCACCCCTTGCGAGGTGCGACAGATATTCAAGGGATATAATTGTGGATAGATTAGTTTCAATCCACGCACCCCTTGCGAGGTGCGACCTTACAGAATTACAAGAGTTTTGCCGACTACAAGGTTTCAATCCACGCACCCCTTGCGAGGTGCGACCAAGGGTAATGGTTGGAGTAGCCGACAGCAGGAGTTTCAATCCACGCACCCCTTGCGAGGTGCGACCATATATGGGATAACTGGGCTGATGAGGAAGGAGTTTCAATCCACGCACCCCTTGCGAGGTGCGACGGTAATGGTATAGGTAATAAAGAGGGAGATAGTATGTTTCAATCCACGCACCCCTTGCGAGGTGCGACTTTATGCGGAAATGGTTGAAGAGTTACTTCACAAGTTTCAATCCACGCACCCCTTGCGAGGTGCGACTATTGCAATCCGCTTTCTTCGCATTTGTAAAAATGTTTCAATCCACGCACCCCTTGCGAGGTGCGACCATAAGCCAAACAAGTCTTGTGTAAATATGATAAGGTTTCAATCCACGCACCCCTTGCGAGGTGCGACTTGATTGCCGAAGAAAGGCAACGACAAATTACAGTTTCAATCCACGCACCCCTTGCGAGGTGCGACACCAAAGGGGTAGACTGCGACTCCTGGAGCAAAGTTTCAATCCACGCACCCCTTGCGAGGTGCGACTACAGCCATTGCTGCTATGAAAGAAGCTGAAGAGTTTCAATCCACGCACCCCTTGCGAGGTGCGACCCTTTTATTTTGCGACATGCTGCAAAAGAGTGGGGTTTCAATCCACGCACCCCTTGCGAGGTGCGACGTTTGCAAACTTTACAGACGTATCGCTGGAATACGGTTTCAATCCACGCACCCCTTGCGAGGTGCGACAAGCAGAGCATGGCCAACAACTGGGCCGGATTATTTGTTTCAATCCACGCACCCCTTGCGAGGTGCGACTTTTCGCTGAAGTCTTTGCTGGCTGCCAAAAGGTTGTTTCAATCCACGCACCCCTTGCGAGGTGCGACCGAAATACTCGGTTGAGGAGTACGAGGCTATGCAGTTTCAATCCACGCACCCCTTGCGAGGTGCGACAGAACAAGGATGGCGGGTTTGTCAACCAGCCCGTGTTTCAATCCACGCACCCCTTGCGAGGTGCGACCCACAAGGCCGACCATGACCGCTGGGGGCGGATGTTTCAATCCACGCACCCCTTGCGAGGTGCGACAGGCTGGGTTGCAGATAACGGCGATATTGTGACAGTTTCAATCCACGCACCCCTTGCGAGGTGCGACTGCTTTGCTGCTTTGTTCTTTGCTGCTTTGCTCAGGTTTCAATCCACGCACCCCTTGCGAGGTGCGACCGATTTGTGCCTGCTGATATAGTTTATCCCTGTCGTTTCAATCCACGCACCCCTTGCGAGGTGCGACACCCATCTTCCTTGTCCATCAGTACACCCTTTTGTTTCAATCCACGCACCCCTTGCGAGGTGCGACCAAAATAATTGTCTTTGTTGTTGTTAAATCCTTGTTTCAATCCACGCACCCCTTGCGAGGTGCGACAGTAGAGTGGTTAAGTTATTAGAACTTTGATGAGTAAAGCTCCATTTCCGCTAAAGTAATGAAATATTTATAGAATTGGTAAAAAATAATTAAAGAATATAGCTAACCAAATGAACGTCAAGTATCGCTGATTCTCCTATGATTTAATGAGAGCTTAAGGTAGGCGGAGCTATAATATCAGTGTTCCTTCAGGATTATAACTTTCTTTACACCCAACATGTTCTATTCTATTTTTAAAGTTATTGCCCAAAAAATAATATCTTAGGCTGTCGGTTTCAGGATTGTAAATTGATTCTAGACGATGACGTAATTCTGTAAAAATAGCAGGATCAACCAAACATTCAAATACTGAATTTTGAACACGTTGTCCGTAATTAACACACTCTTTTGCAATTTTTCTTAAACGTTTTCGTCCTTCTTGCGTTTTAGTTTCAACATCATAGGTTATTAATACCATCATAGGTTTGCTTTCTATTTGTTTACAAATACAGGATAATTATCAATATCGCCTCTAATAAAACGCGCCATTAGCATTGCTTGCGCATAAGGTAATAGACCTACGGAGATAGCTATTTGTAAATATGGATGTTGGATTTTTTTTTGTTTTCGTTTTTGCCAAGCAGTTATTATTTCTTTTCGGGTTTCGTCTGTCATTAAAATTCCACCTGCTTCATTATTCTTAAATCCTCGTTTATTAATCTGTTTCCTATTAATTAATGATAGTACTAATCTGTCTGCAAGATATGGTCGAAACTCTTCCATCATATCAAGTGCAAGACTTGCTCTACCCGGCCTGTCGACATGTAAAAAACCAACGCACGGATCAAGACCAACACTTTCTAGGGCAGCTTTAACTTCATGCATTAAGAGAGTATAAACAAATGAGAGTAATGAGTTAACATTATCTTTAGGAGGGCGACGGCTTCTGCCTTTCAAGAAAAAATCTTCTTTCTGAGATAGGATTAATTGATTAAACACACCAAAATAGCATTGTGCTGAATCACCTTCAATACCTCTCAATATTTCAACAGAAGGTATTTGAGAAATTTGCTTTTGTTTTACAGCTAACAAGTTAATTGCTGACTGCAGCTCAGATGATTTGTTTTCTGACTGTTGTTCTCGTAAGGTTCTCTGTAAAACTGTTCGACAGTTTGCTATTTTTCCAGCTATAAATAGTTTAGCTAATTGAAGTGATTGATTGGGATTATCTGCTATCCTATATTGTTGTCTTCTAAGAAGGACATTTCCAGAAACCGGACCGTTAATTCTACATAAAAAACGGCCTTGAGTAGTTAAAAAACTCAGCGCTACGTTACGTTCAGCACAAAGATGCATTGCCGAAGGACTAGCACCCATATAACCTAAACAGACAATTCCTTCTATATTATGTATTGGTATTCTAAATTTTTCAATATCGTTTATTTTAATTACAATATTTTCACCATCCCGTGAAATGTACGACTCAGGTGTTGTTATATACAGTGTATTTAAAAGTTTTCTCATTGCGTCAATCTATTTCAAATACATTTTTTAGATAATCATTTACAACACGTGGCTTGTCAAAGAATTTTGGATTACATATTTCGAGCAAAGAACAAGATTTACAATGTGATTTGTATTTTGGGCGCGGGGTAATTTTTTTTTCAAAAAATTTATGCATACTAGCAGAGTATGTTTCTACTTTAGTTCTTAATATATCGTCAAGCAGCACTTCATGACGATGTCTGGTTTCTCCATAATACAAATAACCTTTATCTATTCTAAGATTAATTTGACTGTTTATTTTATACATTTCTTCGATGCAAATAGCTTGAGCACAAAGTTGAACCTCATCACACTCATCAAATTTTGGCTTACCTCTTTTATATTCAACAGGAACGGGAAACCACAAGCCAGTTTTATTTTTCAAAGAAACTCCTGTTGTATTATCAACTCTAATGTACTCTATCAAATCGGCAACACCATATAACCCTAATTGATATGAAACTAATGAAACCGAACGCAGAGTAATTACATTTCTTCGTGTTTCATTTTCAAATGGATTATCGACCCGATTGTGCATATGATTACCTTCTACGGTTCGCATATTTTCGGCCCATTGTTGTTCAATATGTATCAATGCCCATTGCCTTTCACAAAAAGCGAAATGTTGAATACCTGAAATCATTAAAAGTTTGTCGTCGGAATACATATTAAATCTTCATTTAAAGTTTCCGTTAAACAGATAACATCAAATTATACCATTTCAATCATCTCAACATCTGCAGGTATTAAAGTTTTATCTATTTTAACAATATAATCGGAAAATGCTCTTGGAGGTTTAGTTGCATCTTTTCGTTCGATATTTATAGCATCAAATAGTTGATGTGCAGGTGCATTTCCTAAAGCTGTAGAGTGCTTAAATACAATCAATTTGCAAGTACTCATCATTCCTCTAGCTGCAGAACGATCGTGGTCGAACATATTTTTTAATGCTTCCCAGAAAAGGGAAAGATCATCTTCATTAAAGCCAGTTTGTGTTGCTAAATGGGCAGAGATAAATCCTTTAGAAAGATAAAGACCATAAGGAATTGTGAATTTACGCCCCATGGTACGGTTATCACCGCCTTGTTTTTCGGCTTCAGCTTCAGTGGCTACAGCCATACGAGTTATACTATGCTCCAATGCAACAACCGGATCAATTGAGCGACCAAAGGTAAACTGAATAGGACCACGAACTTGACCTGCATTTTTACCAGTACTTAGGACAGCACCAAAGGTGCGAATATCGTAATAATTGGCACACATCCATTTTCTTGCGGCTTCGGTTTTATCACCAGCTCTATCTTCTGATTTTACCTCATCTTGCTCATGAGATTCATCAATCAATGTATTCAAAATTGCTTTTTCTTTTATAAAAATATCAAATGGTCTTTCGGCATTTTTAACCATTTGCACAAAATTCCTCACTTTACGTTTAAGACAAACATCTGTAACTAACCCCATGCCAGTTTCAGCATCTACCCTTGGAAGATTACCTGCATCAGGGTCTCCATTGGGGTTACCATCGGTAACATCGAAAAGTAAGGCAAAATCGTATCGGTTTTTAATTAATTTACTCATAGTATAATCTCCTATTCTTTAGTTGTTTTTATTTTTTTAGTAAATAAATCCTGACGTTGATGATAATAACCAATAGCAAAACGGCTTTGGTCGTCTAAGGAAAGATGAGAAGGTAGTCCATTGCTGCTAATGCCGCTTATAATTTGCTGAATCAACCTCTCGTAATAGATCTTGCTCCCACCATCTAATTTTGCTAAATGGTGATTGGAGAGATTTAATAACCGCCCGAATACAGTAACGGGAGTACTTGAAGCAGCACCATAGTAACGGTCTTTAATAGTTGCATTAATGCTTGGTAGTGCATTCTCTTGAATTTTCTCGAGTACTGCAAACAAGCGACCACATAAGTAGCCTTGATTTTTGTTTTCTAGGTCGAGTGCCATTGTTATACGTTTTTCATTTATATTATAAATATTATTACTTCTGTTTAAGTATGCTTTGAGTATTGCCGCACGAATACGGTTAACATGTTGTTCGGCTCTTATACGCCTTATACACTGCTGTTGCATAGTATCAGGATATTTAGTGCCATCAAGAATGCTTTCAATGATTTTTCCGGCAAGATTTGGCGGAATGTTATCTACTTTAAAATCAAAAGATATATTGGCGAGCAAATTGAAAAGGGAGAAATATTCCTTGTCCGTATTCATTTCTTTTACTATATCCAGATCTTCAAAGTGCTTTGCAATGTTTATTGCAAAATCAACAATCTTTCCTGTCCTCCAGAATCTTATTGAAATCCGTGCTGCATTGGGAGTTAACCCTAGGATATAAAATTGGTTATCACTATCAGTATTAAGTTTCCCTGTGTGAATAGACTCAAATAGAGTCTTTACTACTCGTATGTTTTGGTCGGGATCATCTTTTGATGGAGCAGCGAAGAATGATGCAAATTGGTTTTCGAATTCATCTTGACTCTGAGCCCAAAATAGAACAGATGTATCAGAGATTCTAAATTTATTCTTAGAATCCTTTCCAAGCAAAACATTGAGTGCTGTAGTGTAAGCATCTTCGGCTTTTTTTGAGACAGGTGCATTCATTCCTTGCTCTTTATAATAAGAGTCGTATCCTGATTTTTTTTGGAAACCTACAAGCTTGCCGCCACTTTTACCACCAGGTATTGAAGTGGCTGAATGAAGAGTAGCGATGGGTAACTTTTCTCCTGTTATTAAACAGACACCTGTATTGGTTTGTATTTGTTGAGATTCGTCAGCATCTTCTGTGGCGTTAACCTCATCATGGAGGTTATAGTGTTCGGCAACAATTATAGTTTCACCTGCAACTCTGAATGAAAGATTGCACCCCGGTATTTTATAACACTCTGCCCAGTTTTCATGCTTAAGAAGGTTTTGGATATTTTCTTCTTGTTCATAAAACTTTGCAACTGCTTTAAATTGATTATTATTAGAATATTTTTCTGATAGTTGTCTAATCAGAGAGATAAAAGAGTGATTTTGTTTACATGCATCTTTTTTTGCCTTATCGGTTTCATTTTTAGGTTGCCCAAGAACATAACCCCAGTGATCCCAAAAAACATTAGCTGTATCGGCTGCTTTAGAACCTGTTCGACTTTTGGTTTTGATTACTAAAAACGATTTAGCTCTTTTTTGTTTTCCCTCACCAATTCTGGTATCTTCAAGATTAACGAATTTACCCTGATAATCAATAACGATTATGTATGGTATATCTTTACGTTCAAATCCACTTGGCGCAATATTGCTTTCTGGATCTGCAGCTTTACGCTGGTAGTAGTCGTATAGTGCTTGTAAAATCATCGGCGAACCTCCTCGCTTTCCATTGGTGGAACTTCAATTACTCCCTTTTTGAGTTGTGCTCTGAAGAACATAGGTTTAGGGTCTTTCTCCTCAGAAAAATCCATATCGTAAAGCATAAATCCCAGATCTCGAGTTTCATTGATAGGCTTAATTCTTTCTCCTTCCGGAAATTCTACTAATTTGAAATTACATGAAAACTCCCGACATCCAAGATAAGGCTGGTTAAAGCATTGCCCTTTTTTTACTCTGCGCTCGAATATGGCGTTGTACTTACCCGGGTTTTCCGTTTTCTTTAAAATTTCATTCTCCTTTTGGCCTTTTAGTTCTTCAGGAGTTTCAACCCTGTTGCGTTTGCGTAAAGGTGTAAAATCAATTTCGGCATAAATCCGGTAAGCAACGTCACGCAATAAAAGCCCGGCTCTTTGCTGACGGTTTTCTTCAATGAAAATATGTTTTGATCTATTACTCATTAATTTACCAACTTCATTCCGACGTACAGAAACCCATCTAATAGGATTTAAAACCTCAATTTTTTTTATCTTCCATTGGATTGCCGGTTTCCAAAAGATAGCTTCGAAAATGGCGCGTGCTGCCGAAGGAGTGATTACATCGTAACTTACTCGTTCAACCTTCATTTCGGGTCGTGTAAAGCAAGCATAATCACCCCATATTTCAATGCAAAATTCCTTATTATAAAATTCCATGATATTTTTATATAATATTTATTTCTTCTAACCATTTACCATTTAATTGTACTCCTGAGTGAATGCTGTATAAGTTGTGATAATCCTGAACCCAACAACCATGTAGCTCTACAATTAAACCTGAATTTTTTAATTCTTTAAAATCACGTTCATTAACAGAAACAGAATAACGCTGTAACTTACGCAGCAACCAAGGATCAGGGCCATTCTTTTTAAAAAGATGGATTAAATCAGTACCCTCTTTATATTCAACAATGATTGTTTTGGATCCTTTATCGTCAATTAACACAAAATCCTGTGCGGCTGTTGCAAATTGAAATTGCATTAAATAGGCATCTTTCCACAAACTATCTTGAATGTTGGCTTTATCAAAATTGTCAATCTTGTTATATAACAACTGAAAGTATTTGAGAAAAGCTTGCGGCTGCAATAGTTCATCTTCATTATTGGATTTGGTTACCAATATTTCTTTAAAAGTATCGGCACCTTTGCGTATCAACCCGATGGGAGTTCCTTTAGAAGGAATAAAAACCTTCATTTGCCCAAGTTTGTTTTTATAGTTAAGCTTACCTTCTCTATTACAACGACCGGCACATTGTGCAATTGAATCTAAGCCGGCAATAGCCCTGTAAACCACAGGGAAATCAATATCAACTCCTGCTTCAATTAATTGAGTACTGATAACTCTTACTTGCAGATTCTCTTTTAACCGGTATTTTATTTCATTGATTAAATCCATAATATGAGCAGTACACATAAGACGTGACAGATGTATGGTGTCTTCAGGCATTAAATCATAGAGCTCTCGACATTGTTTCCTTGTATTAACTATGCAAAGCACTTGCCTATGCTGTAAAAGCTCATCAGCAATGGTTTCCCAATTGGTAGTTCGAGAGATATCATCAGGAACATATACTTTAACTCTTTTAAGGTTGAGTGCCAACTTGTCAATATCATTTACTATCTCCCGAACTGAAGTTTTAGCTATTCCTTCAAATGCAAATTGCCCATTGCCACCAATCCGTCCTGTTAGTGCAGGCTGGGTTGCGGTGGAAAATAGAATTGACACCGAGTAGTCATCTACTAATCCTTTTAATATGGTAAGGATAGGATTTAAAAATTCGGGAGGTAACATTTGAGCCTCATCCAGTATTATTATGCTGTTTACTAAATTATGAAGTTTCCGACAACGGGAAGTTTTATTGGAAAATAGAGACTCGAAAAGTTGAACATTTGTTGTGACAATAATTGGAGCATCCCAATTTTCGGTTGCCAGTTTTTGTTTTTGCGAGTTGAGGTCATCATCAATATTACTATGATGTTCAATCACATTTTCATCACCAAATATAGAGCGATAAATCTGAGCCGTTTGAGTAATGATGCTTGTATATGGGATAGCTAAAATTATTCGAGATTTATTATATTTTAATGCGTGGATTAACGCCCATGCCATAGATGACAACGTTTTTCCACCACCAGTGGGAACAGTTATGGAAAAGAAACCTGGCTCTAAGTAACCAGATTCGATACAATCGTTAAGTATCTTATTTCGTATGGAATTTACTTTTGTAGTTGCCGCCGACTTTACCATTCCATTCATGAAGTTTCTAAAACGTTCGTTTAACACACTGAAAGCATCATATTTTCCTCTCCTCTCAAAGGACTCAGGATTCATGAATCTTTCAGTATCTAAATAATCGGCATCTACCAAACACGAAAAAAGCATTCTTATCCATAAATGGATTTGCTTTGGATTAATCTTCTTACCTGTTGGTAGATTTAGATTCACTTTTTCAATAAGATCAGATGGAATCTTTGCCCTTATTTTATCTAAAAACTCTTGTTTTTGTAACCTGCTGCTTAAATCACCAGATATACCCGGCTCCGGTAACCAATTATGCAGACCAGCATGGTGTCCTGCTATACAATAAGATATGGGAGGCCACAAATCTGGATATAGTTCTTTTGCCAAAATTGCTGCTGCAGATGTGTGATCTGTTTTGCCTAATTTATTACCTTCTTGAAATCCAGAGTTTATTTTAATATATTCTTGGAACTCGTCAGAATATTTCCCTAAATCATGCCATAATCCCAATAACCATCCCCATTCTCCATTGCAAAAATTGGAAGTGAATTTTGCACATAACTTAGCGGTACCGGAAAGATGTTCGAAAAGATTTTGAATCTTGAAATTGCCGGAATCATCCAATTTTATGTGTGCTATCGAATCCAATGTTTTAAATTATTGTAGGCTTTTTTTATTGTATATATTAAATTTGATTCAAAGCTATTATGTGACCCCGTCAAAACATGACGTAGCACTAAATTTAGCAGTTATTTCTTTGATAAACAATATTTGTTGATGATATTTTTCGAACAACAAATAGCCAAAATTCATTCTATTTAGATTTGATGATTAACTGAATCTGGGTTGTTGGGCATATGCACTATATGCTGACAACCTAAGCTTTACTTGAGATCCAATCTCTCTTTGCTATAGAAAGGAAAACATTACGGTACATGAAAATGTATCCCATACTAGTACCCTTTGAAAAACGGCTTAATAACAACTATAAAGCCTTGCTCACTCAGAGCCGCATGACAAAGGTTATAGCTTATACCTACAGTCTTTTCCCACAATTTTCCGGTATCCTAACAAGCGCTACAGCCAGTACCCATACAGCGCTATCATCAATTGAACGTATCTTGAATGTTATACGCTTACCTAGGAAAAGGGTATATCTGCCGATAGTTGAGTCGACGTAGTAAGGCTATTGTATTTCAAATTTTATGGTATTTGTGGAGGGTAGGGCTTTTACAGTCCGGATCGCCTCCTTTGGAGTCTGAGTGGAAATTGAAGGTAATATCGATTAGCATTCGGTTGATCTTACATTTACTTGTATGTATATAATTACGTACCATCTTGAGGATGAGAAGAAATAATTTTATTTATCTCATTCCAATAAAAGAATGCTTCAATATTGGATTTCTTGAGTTTGTT
>JALOAG010000023.1 GCA_023228875.1 Bacteroidia bacterium
TTACTTATTATATATATATTCCTTATAATGTTTCAGGCTTTTTGGCTTGAAAAAAGGCTTGAAAAAAAAAGCATTGTTTATATATATAACATAAAGCCTTTTGGCTTGCCAAACTTGTTGCAAAAACTAGGTAACTTGAAACTAGGTAACTTGAAACTAGGTAACTTGAAACTAGGTAACTTGAAACTAGGTAACTTGAAACTAGGAGTAAGATATGCGAGAAAAATGTATGACAACCATGCAAACCCGCTGCCAGAGCCAAAAACAAGCTTTGAAAAGGGCAAAAAAGACCAAAACAACCAAATTTAAAAAACAGGAGGCAAGAAAAATGCTAATTTGGACAAATAATATTGCAAGAGACAGGGAAACTTTTTCTGAATTTGCAAATTCTCAAGGATTTGGAGGCATTGCATCGTTTATAAAAAGCTATAAAAGAGCTTTAAACATGCAAACCAGCGAGCTAATACAAAACATTGCAATGTTAGAAACGCTTAAAAAGTATCACTTTTTTTTGGCTGCAGGTGAAGAAAAAACTATTCTTAACTCAAAGCCAATCAATAAAACGTTCAACAGGTTTTATCAGATTATGGACGCATTAGTCGATATGGAAATCAGTATGCTTGCACAAGATGATGGAAACTTGCTTGTAACAGCATACAGTTTTGAAAAACATGCAACAATAAGCATAAGCATCTTTGGCTATATAGAAAACCAAAAGTGCCTTATTGGAAATGATTTAAAAGAAATAGCAAAGGAAATATCATGAATAAAAAAACAAAAGTAATATATGCACGTGTTTCAGAAGCAATGTATGAGACACTAAAAGCAGGACAGGAGGCTTGCGAGCTATCCTCATTGTCAGAATACTTGCGAGCACTGATAGAATTACAACACAGCGTTCGTTTCACAAACATTAAAAGCACTGAAACAAAACCTAAAATGGAATTAATTAAAAAAAATGTTTAATGGTTTAATTGCTTGCATGCAAAGGCTTTATGAATTATTTGTCGGGAAATATTAAAATAAAGCTTGACAAAAAGCATTAAGCTAATTTAATGGAAACAGAAAGGAGATTAAATGGAAAAACAACAAAGTGTCCATAAGCCAATATTCAAAGAAGGCGAAGTGCTTGTCTTGAATACAGACAATAACACACTGCCTTTTAAAAATATTGAAAGATTTGTGGACGTGCAAGTTACCCGTTTTTCACCAGTAGACAATACTGCTGGGTGCTTTAATTTTTATTTAAGACAGTTAAAGCTTGTAAAAACGGGGCAGGAAATAATGCAGGTTGACGGCGACGTTGACAGGCATGGTAGAAAGATTGACTACAGCAAGGTAAAGCTTGTAGTAATCGACACGTTGACAAAACTGTTTGAGCATATGCTGGTGCACTACAAGTTAACAAATACCGCCAGCGGTTCCAAAGATTTAAGAAATGCTTTTGGCTTGTTTCAAGGCGGAGTTTCAGACCTTTGGATAGGGCTTAACAGTTTCCCAATACCAGTTGTGCTATTCTCACATTTTGATGAATTGCTTGACGAACAGGGACTTATTGACAGACGTGCTTATATACCCGGAAAAGCAATGTCAGGCAAGGTAGAAGCAGAATTCACTATAGTGCTTGCAGCGGTCCCCGACCGTTACGAGCAAGACATTTCAAAACGTTTTAGGTTTCAAACATCTATGCTAAGTGGCTATACATGTAAAACACCTTTGGAAATGTACAACAATGATGAGTTATACGTGCCAAACGACTTGAATTCTATCTTGTACAGGGTTTATGAGTACTATGAAGGCAAGCCTGGCGAGTACAGAATACCAAACATTCTTATCAACGGTGCATCGGGTTCAGGCAAGTCAACCTCACTTAGAAACCTTGTTGAAAAAGCAGGACAGAAAAATGTTTAATCTTGACAGCATACAAAAAAACTTGTTAACAAAAATCTTTAGTAGGATTAAAGCATATGGATATCATGCACGCTTTGCTGATAAATACATGCTTTATGAAGCTATTGATTTTAACACCATGCAATTTACTATTGCTTTGGGAGACAACAAGGTTATCAAGATTGAATTTGCAAACTGTTTAAACGATGAAAAAGTTGGTTGGAAACACTTGATGCTACAGGAGGCAATCAAGTATAAAAATGTTGCAGGATATTCAACCAAATCTTTTGCAGGAGAGACTTATACTGTTGTTTTTTCAACAGACGGGAAACAGCATGTTTTGAAGAATGAAACAATCAAAGATTATAACTTTTTGCGAGTTGACCAGTTTCATTCAGAAGGTAAGATAGAAATCGAGCCACAAGTGGTTGAGTTATTCAAATCGGCACGCAAGCATGCACAAGGTACAGCAAACAAGAAATTCATGCACTATTACGTCATTGATACAGGCATGCAAGCCATTGTAACAAATGCAATGATAGCAATCAAGCATTGCAACACTGACCAGGAATTCACGTTTTTCAACAAGGAAATTCTTGAAATTGTACAAGACTTTGGAAATACTGTCGAGTATGGTTTTGATGGTAACGAGCATTTACAACTGTTTTCATCTAACAGCGACAGTAGCATTCTGTTTACAACACCAGTTCGCAAACGTGGCTTAACGCAAGACAGATTAAGCACAACCTTGCAAGCAATCAAGCAGGCAAATTATATCGAAGAAAAAATAGATTTGTTTACATTAAGCGAGTTGTACCCGCTTATGAAAAACAATCACCATGTCATAGCTTATTCAGACGGTACACATTCCCGTTATTCTATCACTGATATTAACAACATGAAGCGGAAAAAAGAATTGCAATCACAGCACACAATACAGGTTGGCTTTATTCTTTCAAAAGAAGCCGTTAAGCTCATTATCGAAGGAAATATAGGCATTGTATCCGTTACTGATTTAGATAAGATTAAATCACGTTATTTGGATGCAATAATATCTACCCGACCAATAATCATAAAAACCAATGCAGGCACGGAAATAATACTTACCCTGCCTGAAATAAAGTAAAAAAAAGGAGACAAAATGTTAGATTTAACAATATTTGAAAACATGGGCGACAGCAAAATTGAAGATTTGGCAAAGGAAAGAGGGGAATCAAAGTATCCTGGTATATTTTTAACAAAAATCAAGCAAGCAGTGGTCAATGTTAGCGACTCAAGAGTTGCAATGATTGACATTAGGATACAAATTCTTGATGAGGAAACAAAAAATGTTGTGTCAGAAATCGATTTGGATACAATGTTTCTAACTGGAATAAACGGCAAAGAGCAAAACAGCCACAAAAAAGCCAAAGACAAAGTCAACACAATCAGAAGGCTATTAAACCCTGACTTGACAAACGAGACAGCAAAAAAGTGGAACATTGCTGAAACACCTGCAAGGGCATGGATAGCTGATATCAAAGAATGGAAAGAAGGGGTGATGAAACCTCAACTTGTTGACATTATAAACAAACCATTTTATGCAGTGATTACCTGCTATCATAAATTCCAACGCATTCACGTCAACGGATATTCCCGCACGCCAATTGTTTCATATCAAGAAGACCCAATTATGCACAGACAAGAACGCCAATCACCAGAGGTAATTTCTGTACCTGACTACAGCTCACCTCAATTCCCTTCTTTTTCAATTTGGGAGGTATACACCTTTGGTACAAAACAATCGCTTTCAGAGTTGCATAACGGCATTAACTTGCCTGATAACGACCCTGAGAAAAATATCAATAAAACTTACGCCAATGCAATTGAAAAAGCACAAAAAGGCGAATTCCGTGAAACAGAATTATTTGGCAGGGATGAAATTGAATTCCGAAGAAAATTGCTTGTTTCACGCTTAGGACAGAGTTTTGATGCTGCACGCTTTGTCAAGATGAATAGTGCAATTGACCAACAACTGGGCAAGCCCGTTACAGTAACACCAACATCGCACGGGTTTGATTTGTTTTAAATAATTTATTACAGGATTATTACAGAATTATTACAGGGCGGCAGGACATTATCTCCTTCTATCAACAGTCCTGCCTGCCTTGTATCAACCAAAAGGGAGAGAGATATGAAAAATACATTCAGAATAATCAAAGACACACTGCTTGTAATTGCATTGTTTTGCATTATTTATTTAACAATCGAGCTAAAAATAATGCAAAAAAATCAAGAAGCAGTTAGAATTTATGTAAACGCTTTGGAAGAAATTGTTTTCAAGGACTATTTCACACCAGCCAAAGAAGACGCTCTTGAACCAGCAAAAATTAGATTTATCAAAAACTTGCAAAAAGAGAAGAAACAGCAACAACAGGCAGGCAAGTAATGAAAGAATTAACAATCAAGTCTTACGGTAAAAACATGGTAGTTGGAATGTATGATGCAGAAAGTCGCACAATTTTTATAAACAAAAGCATAAACCATCTGTTTAGGAATTTAAATGCTTTTTGTGTCAACAGTGAATTACTGCCACAAAGTACTGGCTGGCATACCATTGCTTTTAAAATCAGTTATGACACAGCTTATACCATTTCAAAAATGAAATTTGAAGAATTGTTAAGAAGAGCTGAAACAAAGATTTACCATAGAAATGAAACACAGTTTGCCATACCTTTGGCATTGCTTGACACAAAAAACAATATTACAGGCAAGATTGAAAAAGATGGTCAATCGCTGGATACATTTTTTAAAGAAACAATCAAAAAAGACCCATATAAAGGTTGGCTTTTAAGGACATACAAATGAACCAGAACACTGTTTTGTCAATGGAGGCATTACTCATTCAAGCAAGCAGGGTGCGAGCAAGACTTAACAGCTTGCCACAAAACATTCAACCTGCAATCAGAATGAATGAGTATGCACAGGCACTAAAAACCTTGCTCAAAAGTATTGACATGGTGCATGCAAACACGAGCAAACAGATTAATTATGAAATAGATACAAAGACAAAGGAGACAGATGATGAAAGAATGCAGTTTAAATACAAGTAAACTGATAAATAATATGACAAATAACTTTGGCTACCCTGACTTTTTATACAAGGTTTTGGCTTGCGAGCATTACTCAGGTGCCAAAACAAAGCAGGATTTTAGTGTTACCCAATTCAATGACCCTGCAAACATGACACTGTTAAAAAACAGGCATAAAGATGAAATAGTCAAGGACGTTTCAGACTTGTATGCAATCATTTTGGGGGTTGGGTTTCACTTGCTTTGCGAGGAAACACTGGGCAAAGAGGCTATGTATATAACAGAAGAACGACGTTTTATTGAAATAGGTGGCAAGATTGTCTCAGGGCAGTTCGATTTGTACATACCTGAGGAAAAACTTTTAATCGACTTTAAGGTAACAAAGGCATCGAGTTATATGTATGGTACAAGACAGCCACAGTATGACATGCAGATGAATTTAAATAGGTACATCTTGCAGGCACACGGCTTGCAGGTAGATAAAATGCAAATTGTTGAACTGTATAGAGACTTTGATAAAGCTTCTGTAACTCGCAACAGCAAGTACCCGTTATCTGCATTTAACATTATTGACTGTAACTTTATGACTGATGCTGCTATCGAGCATACCTTGTTGCAATACATTCAAGATTATAATCAGATTAGCCAACTACCCGATGATAAGTTGCCAGTATGCTCTTCTGACGACAGGTGGGAGAGAGACCATAAGTACGCAGTAATGAAGCATGGAAACAAGCGAGCAATCAGAGTATTTGATAATCAAAACGAAGCAAATACATATAGAGACTTGAACTGTAATCTTGAGGAAACATACATTGAACACAGGCCAGCTACCCCTACCCGTTGTCTTGACTGGTGCGAGGTAAACAAATACTGTCCATTTTATACAGCATACATGAAGAAACAAGAAAACATATTAAAACAGGAGGCATTAAATGTTAGTAAAGAAAATACCATTAATTATATCAAAAGAGACTTATTCTAAGATTGAAGACGGCGAGTATTTGGCTCATCTTGTAAAAAGCAATAAGTATGAAACAGTGCATGAAGCAATCATTGAATGGTGGCACAAGTGCAAATTAAAGGAAAAAAAGTATCAAAGCATGAAATGTATTGTCAACATGAATAAGCAAAGAGCTATAAAAACATTAACAGATTTGATTGTTAAAGACAAGCAAGACATAAATGACATTGTAATGGTTTTAAATAAATCATTGCACCATAGGTTTTGGAAAGATAACTTGCTATCCATAGGCAAATTACGCAAGCTAAGCTCTAACGGGGTAACAAAGTATGAGAATATTTACCTGATTTGTGTCAAGGATGCTGAAGAAATAGAAGAGAGAGCACCACGCAAACCATTTATAAATACATTGAAGGTACTGTAGCATGAATGCACAAACCATTTCAGTTAGCTCATATGATGCTGAACAGGGCTTATTAAGACTGTTTTGCCAGCATAAAGAAATCTTAGGCTATGTTTCTGAAAGCATCTTGCCTGAATATTTTACAGACATAAACCGCTTGTTGTACACGGCAATTTATGAACTGTTTAAGACAAACTTTGCTATTGATGCTATTACCATTTCTCACTACTTAACACGCATTCCGCACGGTTCACGGGTACCCAGTAGCATTGTTTCAGATTTGTTTCAACCAGAAGACAAAAACAAGCTTGAAGCATATTTGTCCATTGTTACCGAGCATTACAAAGCAAGAAATTATCAGTCCATGATGGTTGAATTGCAAAAAGCAATGACAGAAAACAAGAGCTCAGGCATTATGGCTGAAATTGTCTCCAGGTACAATTCAAACATTGACTTAGGTATTTCAAAACCAAAAAGTATTGACATGGTTGTTGCGAGCTATGAAAAAGAGTTAACAGAAGATATCTTTCATGGACGCAAGGTTGACAGAAATCTTATCGGCTTTGGCATTAACAAGCTTGATTCGCACGACTTGATGAGACCAGGCAATGTTTACATCGTGGCAGGTAGACCAGGTAAAGGCAAAACCTCACTCATGATACAAGCGGCATACCATAACGCATTCATTGAAAAAAAGAGGGTTGTTATATTCTCATTAGAAATGACAAATATGGAATTGCTTGAGAAGATTTATTGCAGGCATGCAAACATTGACAGCGAGATATGGTTAAAAATGGACAAAAAAGTAAAGCTTAAAGAAATGCAGGTTTTTAAATCTTTTATTATTGCAAACCATATTGACTTGATTGTTGACGAACAGTGCCACGAGTTGGAATCGATTGTCAACCGTGCAGCTGCATTGAATGCACAAAAACCAATCGACTTAATCTGTATTGACTATGCACAACTGATTACCGGTGGCAAGAGTGAAGACTTGCGAGTGGTTTTGGTTCGCGCAATGAATACTATTAAAAACCATGTAGCAAAGAAATTAAACACTGTTGTAATGTTGCTATCTCAAATAGGTAAAGACGTTGAGAAGCAAAACAACAGAATACCAGTTTTGGCTGACCTTATGGAAAGCAGTGCAATTGAGCAAGTAGCAGCATCTGCATTCTTCTTGCATTCAGTACCTCCTAACTTGAGAAGCACCTTTGATGACGAAGGGCATATTCCCAACAACGGTGAAACATTGATAGTTATAAACAAATCACGCTTTGGCAGGGTGGGCATTTTGCCAATGTGGTTCGCTGGCGGGGTTAATCTCTTTGTAGAAAAATTGCAAGAATTAATTCAGATTAAAATTAAAACAAACAAAAATCGAAGCGAGTATATCGGCATTCCTTTTGTCGAGGACACACCTGAAATATTAAATTTAAAAGGACTGTTACAGGAGGGAATAAAATGATAAAAATAATAATCCATGCAGACTACATGGAAAGAAAAATCTTGCTTGAATTCGAGCAAAAAGGAACACTTTTAAAAAGATACAGTTTTGCCAGTCGCACGGACGCACAGCATTCCTTGTTGACTGACTACCTAATTTACTTATCAAGACGTGTAATTGAATTTGAAACAGATTCGTTGACATGGAGAGATAAGACAAAAAAGCAAGCATTGCAACACTTGAAGCAGTCAGTTGCAAATTATAAGTATTATATCCAGCTGGATAACAGCGACATTGCAGACGGTTTATATGATACAATCGTCAGAATGCTTGACTTTGAAACAGTGGAGGCAGTCAATGATAGAGGTTGTTAAAGCAAGTGCAGGTACAGGCAAGAGTTACATGCTTGTACAAAAGGTGAAACAGCTAATTGACAAAGGCGTACAGCCAGGTAAAATTCTTGCAATTACCTTCTCACGCAATGCAAAAGACGAATTAAAAGGACGCATTGATAACGGCGAGGTGCGAGTTGAAACAATTCACGCTTTATTTAATAGCTTGTTGTCAAGACTTGATGCAGGCAAGTATCGATTTGGTAAGATTATTCAAGACCATGCACAAGATATCATTATTTACAGGCTTATTGCTGAACATAAACTGTACAAAGTTATCGATAAAAACGGTTTAACAGCCAAAGATATTAAAAGCTTTATAGGCTTATCAAAAAATCTTTACATAAAACCGTTAAACAAGTTTAGGAAATTCTTTTTCAATACTAAAAACACAACTAAATTAAACAATAAAGAAAAAAATGAGATTTACAATCATTATAAACAAGTTGTACAACTTTCGGGCATAGGTGCTAAAGATAACGGCTTGCCAAACTATTTTGCATTAGCTATCCTTGATACATTTTACAAAGAGTATGAAACAAGCAAGAAAGGCATTGACTATGATGATTTGCTTATCGACATGTATGAAGCATTTCTTGTTGACAAGGGTGAAATACTTTCATACGCACAAGATAAATGGAATTACATTTTAGTAGATGAATTTCAAGACACAAACTTACTGCAGTTTAACTGTATTAAAATGATGGCTGAGGAAAGTAAAAACTTATTTATGATAGGAGACTGGAAACAATCTATTTATGAATGGAGGGGTGGCGACTACAAGCTATTAAAAAACATTAAAGCACACTATCCTGAAGCAAAAGAAACAACGTTAAGCAAGACTTACAGAAACTCTAAAGAGGTATTAAAGCTTGCAAACCACGTTGCGACACAGATGCTCAAAGACGAGCCAATTGAGACAAATTCTAATCTTACAGGCAAGGTAGTTTTTAATGAATATGTTAGCAGGAAAGAAGAAGCTGAAAGCATTGTTTCTTATTTAAAGCAAGTAAACGATGACCAGCAAACCTTTTTTATTATGGCACGTACAAATGCTCAACTGTTACCTTTGGAAATGTTATTTCTTTTAAATAAAATTCCATACAGCATTTCAAAGGAATCCATGTTAAATTCTGAAACCGTGCTTGATTTATCAATGTTACTACAGCTTTGTCGTATGCCAGGTCAATATCCACCAAACGTGCTAAAAAGACTGTTTAAATTCGCTTGTAAAATGCTACCACGCATCGACAAAGACGCATTACTGAAAGAAGGGCACAATGCAAAACTGTCAACCTTTGGTCAGAAGCAGTGGGATGAACTTGTAGAAAAAATAAATAATCTATCCAAAGTATACCACCAAAAGCAGTGCGAGGAAAACTTTCTATCAAGCATGATGAATGAATTTATAGAAGCTTTTGATTATTTCAAATACATTGATGAAACATTTAGTGTTGATGATAAATCTAAAATGAGGGATGCTCTTGTAGCATTCATTGAGATTGTTGACGTTTTTGAAACAACAGAAAACTTGCTACTATCCATTTTTCAAGCAAGAGAGCCAAATCCTGATGCAAAGATTAAGCTTATGACCATTCACGCATCGAAGGGCTTAGAAGCAAACACTGTTTTTCTGATAGGTTTAACACAGAAGATATTCCCCAGCCAGCGAGCAAGCTTGTATAAAGAAACAATTGACGCCGAAAAAAGGCTTTTATATGTAGCAGTAACACGTGCTGAGGAAAACTTGATTGTTAGCTATCACGGCAAGCAATCTACTTTTTATGAATTTTTGAAAGAATATTAAAAGAAAGAAGGAGGCATAATGGCAATAGCAAAAGAAAGCAATGTTCAAAGAGTAAACATCTCAATCGACAAGGCAGTCTTACGCAAGCTTGATGATTACAACAACACCAAAGAGCGAGGCAGGACACGCAGTCAGATTATCACACAAGCAGTTTTGGAATACATAGACAGAAAGGAAATCAAGTGAGTACATTATTTGTTGGCATTGCACCGAGACCGTCAGGTGCGGTTGCATTTATAACAAGCGACAATGTTTTATTCCGTGTTGACGACTTGCCAATTGTTAAGAAAAAACTTGACACAAGAGAGCTTTACAGCACGTTAAAAGGAATGAAAGACAATTTTAACCTCATAGCAGGACTTGAAACACACTCTTTAAGCAACATGATTAAAGCAGGTAAATTGTCGCCAGGTATAATCTTGTCGCTTGCCAGATATTCATACAGTACAATAACTATTCTTGAATTGTTGAAAATTGCATACACACCGGTTTTACTGTCGGATATCATGAAGCAGCACAACACAAAAAACAGAGATGAATTGACAGACATTGCTGCAAACATGTATCCAGGCAGTGAGGGTTTATTCAGACAGGTAACAGGTACAAAAGCGGTTCGCAAGCATGGACGTGCTGAAGCAATCTTGATAGCAATGCACGCAAGCAATAAGTGGAAAGAATTAACAGGATATAAATAAAAAGGAAAGAAAAATGAATACAAAAAAGAAGAAAAAACCAACCAACGCAAGAGAATTAAGACTTCTTTTAGGACTTAATTTAAGAGAAATAGCAGAAATGATAGACATACCTGACTGGAATGTCATAGCACAGATTGAACGCCCGAGATTAAGCAGGGTGCCAGAAAATATTCCCTTTGGAGAAAAGGAATTGTTTCAAATGTATAAAGGATTAACAAATTCACTTGTATTCCGTGTAATGTTTACAGATGAATCTTGCACCATAGAACCACTGTATGGAAATAAGTCAAGTATTGATATACCAGCAAGATATTATAATGTTTCACCAAAACCATATGAAGCATCGATTGTCGCAATACAGTTTATGCAAAAAGAAGGTTTTAGTGTGCTGGGTAAAAACCTTATTTCAAACAGCTTAGAAGAGCTTGTAGAAAAATTAAACAAAATAGGATATGAAGCTTATCTGTTTACCAATAAAATTGTTATTTTGAAACGGGCAAAGAAAAAATGAAGGAAACAGATTTGAAAAAAATTCGCAAATCCTTTGGGCTTACCCCGTCAGAAGCGGTACAACTGTTGGATTTGCCAAATGTAAACAATTTAACATACCATGAAAGACCAAAGCCAGCAACCACAGTCAGTAGAAAGTCTGTTATTACAGCAGAAGAAATCTTAGAGCGGTATGAAAAATTAGAAGACATGTTGCTATTCAGAATTTCACTGACTGCACGGGCTTGTGAAGCGGCACCAATATATGGTTTTAAAAAAGCAAAAAGATTGACAAAGCATTATGAATGTTTACCTGAATTCAATGAAGCACCTTTGTTAGCAATTCAATTACTGAAAGATGAAGGACTGAAAAACATTAGCAAAAGATTAAAAGCAGACACTCTTGAAGAATTTGTTGCAAACCTACAAGAGGCTGGATATAATGCAAAGCTTTTAAAATACAAGATAGCAATATTAAAAAAGGAAACAAGCAAGAATGAAAACATATAAATCTATCGACAAAACAGCGCAAATTAAGTATGATAAAAAAATATCCGTGCAAACAATACAGCATGAGGACAGCATAATTGTTTCACTGAGTAAAATTCACAGTTATGACTACTTTACAGACATTGAAATAGAAGCCAGCAGGAATTGTGTAACAATCAACAAGACAGAAGACACGGACGAAACTAATTCCATTCAAACATTAATTAAACTAACAGGCTTTCACGAAGGCATGCTGCAACAAACCTTGCAAGTTGACTACTGGACATTGACTTGCATGGTAAAAGGTAGCGTACTGACTGTCGTGGTTGAAGAAGAGTAAAAGAGGCAGACATGGAAGAAAAAACTCAACTGGATATACTACCTTGCATACTTGCGATGGATTTTATGGTTTTTCTAATTCACTTATTAGCACGGTTGACACAATATACACTATTGCAATAAATCGCAGAAAAGAAAATATATTTATAACACCAACATACAGTGAAATAATAAAACATTATAAAAAAGAAAAATAAGGAGGCATGCATGAAGGAATTTAAATCAATACAAATGAACGAATTCAAGTCAGAGAATGGAAAAGTTGCAATCCGTGACAGAGGCATACAGTTTTTCAAATCTAACAAACCTGGAATATTGCTAAAATCATTCCTTGCTGGCGAACCGTTGCAACAAGGAACAGTATCCAAAGATAATGAGATACACGTAACAATTAAAAACAAGTATAACAGGAATGAATTTCTACTACATGTAACACCTACCAACATTACTGCAATGTTTCTTGTTGAATTCAGGTCAGCAGAGGTCAGTGTTGACATTACCCCGACAAGCAGCTGGCAAGCAATAAGTTTTGATGGCTGGCACGTAAGATACAAGGAGGCATACAATGATTTAATAATTGTCGAGTTGATAAGCGGACCAGAATATTACAAGGAGGGAAAAGAATGAAAACATTTGAAAACAAAAAAGTTGATGAAATGAAACCAACTATCAAGCCAATCAAAGACAGTGGCAAGCGTTACACGAATGAACATGGTGGCATGAGGGATACAGATGAAGGCAAGCCAAAGTTTAAATACATTGACAGCGAGTTTCTTAGCAAGTTGTTAGAATTGTACAAGGCACAGCATGCTGAACGTTATGTAACTTACAAAATCTTGACACAACACGTTTACAATGCAGAAGCAGACACTAAAAGCGGGTATGATAAACTTATTGTAACAGCAAAATCATTGTTGCATTTTAATTTTGATAGCTTCTATGAAGGCTTGACTGCATTCGCATTATTTATGGAGGCAGGTGCCAAAAAGTATTCA
>JALOAG010000024.1 GCA_023228875.1 Bacteroidia bacterium
TGTAGCGAAATCCCTTCGGGCTTCCGCTACATCGCCCGGAGGCTTTGCCGTCCGAAGCCCTTTCAGGGACTTCGTACATCTGAAGGTTTTGCAAAATGCAAAACACTTCGCAAAGCCTCCGGGCGTTAGCTGTAATGCAAAAAACTCGTCTATATTGAAACCAGTGAAATAATGGAAAACCAAAACAATATTATCAAAGCTAATTCCCAACAGAAAACAATACTCGCTGTTTGGAATGCTGGAGAAAAAGGAAAAACTGAAAGTTTAAGACAATTTGCTAATAATTTATTGCTTACTTATCCAACACATACTCCTATTTTACCTATTCCTGCAAATGTTCCAGCAAATGGAGACTTTAGATTAGTCGTTGAAATTGGGGGAATAATAATTGGTATTGAAAGCCAAGGAGACCCTAAAACAAATCTGAGAAATAGATTAATTGATTTAGTTACGAAGTTTAACTGCGATATAATTGTATGTACTTGTAGAACAAGAGGTGAAACAGTTGCTGCTGTTGAAAATATAAGAATTACTTATGGATTTCAAACTATTTGGACATCTACATATCAAATTGAAGATAGAACACAACATAATCTGGTAAATAATTTAAAAGGTCAACATATTTTAGATCTACTTCAAAATTTGAGACTAATATAAAATGCACTACAGCTAACATCGTATTGGCGAAATGGCGGTTTAAGGGAGTAATTGAAAGTTTCTCCTTTTTTTGTCGCAACAGCCTTTTATATTTCCTTTTTTCATAAATTTAGAAAATAATAAAAGGCTGTTGCTTAGCTTAGTGCAAAATTGAAAGTTTAGGCTTTCTAATCCGCCACTATCGCCAATACGCGGCCCGTTACACGAAAGCTTTCCCAACTCTGCGTATAAATTGAAGAAAAAATACTTTTACATATTGATCATCATTTTGATTATTCTAATTCCAATATTTTATTTCGGAATTATTAATACAATGGTAAGTTTAAAATACGAAACTGATTCTCCAACTGAATGTATATCAAAAATTACTGGTGACAATTTATGTGATTCAATAAGCAATTTGAAAACTTTAATTTATTCTGATATTGTTATAATTATTCTATTAATTATCTTTAGAAATAAAATCTCAAAAAATGGGATATAAAAAAGTATGTTTAGAATGTAAAATTTCATTCAATCGTGATATTGATTTAGGTTCAGAACTTTCATATCCTTGTCCTGAATGCGGCAAACCTATGACTTTATTATCTCATAGATTCAGAGCGCCGAAAAAAAACGATAAAAAGGCTTGGGAAACTGTTAAGTTTTTAATCGAAAATGGCTTTCCTTTTCAACATATTTACAAAATTGAAGACGGAAAATTGATGAATGAATATGCAGAATTTCCAAACACTATGAAAGAAGCAGAAGAATTTATTGAAATTTATAAAGAACAAGCTTATAAAAAATAAAGCCATCGTGTAACATCGGTTTTGCGAAATGGCGGTTTAAGGGAAATATAGAAAGTTTGTGCATTTTTATCCGCAGCAGCTATTTATATTTCCTTTTTTCTTATTTTAGTAAATATAAAAAAGCTGTTGCTCAAGTTAGTGCATAATTGAAAGTTTTGGCTTTCTAATCCGCCACTATCGCAAAGCCGCGGCCCGTTACCTGCAATTTTTAACCAAAATATCGAATTTAAAATAAAGTCCGCAAAGTGAGTAAGTATCTAATAAAATCTGAAACTTGTATTCTACAAAATATTTTCAACTTTTATGATATAAAAAGAGACCTTCTTCTTTATGATAAAGTCGGAGTATTTAGCCCTGAACGAGTATTACAACAAATACAAGACTATAAACATTTATATAGTAAATTTCAACAAGAACAATTAGAAAACGCTTTTAATGAGATAAACTACTTAATTGAAAAAGAATATTTCATTGATCACAAGCAAATAATTGGTGTTAAGGAAACCAAAGTGGAAATTAGTGAGAAAGACAAAGAGCTAGCAGAAGTTACTATGGGACTTAGGGTAAAATTGGATAAGATGGATAAAACTCTAATTAGTGATCGAATAAAAGCACATATGGAATGGGATGAATTGAATACTCGTTTATGGTGTAGTATCGCTAACAATGTTGACGAAACTAAACATTGTATAGCTGGACTTAATAATTACTACTCATATGACTTGCCAAGCGAAAATAAATCCAAAGCATACGATATAGTTCATAAAATGTTGCACCTACCTTCAGACGATACACCATGGGAAAAAATATTTGATTTTAAAAATGACAATGAAGCCAAATTAAAGATGTATGCTTTGAGAGATTGGATAAATGATTTACCCAATGAAATTAAATATCATGAGCTTACTGATAAAATAAATCACTTGCAATATGAGTATTCCGAAAGTTTAAGACGACACAAAATAGAAACTAGATTGACTAAGGTTAAAACTTTGGTGACTGCAATTCCTAAAGCACTTTCCGAGTTAATAAGGTTGAAATTTGATAAATCAGTAGAAGCACTTTTTGATGTTTCAGAGCAATTTGTAAACTTTCAAAAATTCGAAGAACGTAATAATCTTAAAGGCAATGAACTAGCTTATATTACACATGTAAATAATAAATTTGAACAAAATAAGAAGAAATAAAACTGCAGGTAACAAGGTATTGCCAAAAGCGGGGCCGAACGGCTTCGATTGGGCATTTATGCAAGGTTCAACATTCGTTCTTCGATTGAACTTTTGTACTAAAAATCCCCGCCTTCGGCAATACCCGAAACGTTGTGCGTCATTTTACAGAAACGTTATGAATTTAGAAGAAAAATTAAATAGAATAGATTTAGAAATTCAGAACGGAATGAAATACAAAGCAACTGATAGGTTGCGAAATTTAATTCAGGAAAATCCGAATGAAATTCAGTTATGGAATAAACTTGCTGAACTGTATTATGAAAGCGGTTTTTTAGATTCAGCCGGAAAATATTGGATATTAACAGAACCAACAGAAGAACGAATAAAAAAATGTGTTGAGATTTATGAAAAGTCTGTAAACTATTCGGGCAATCATATATTACAAGACCTTGTATTTCGAGGGGATAAAACTAAATTATCTGAATATGCACAAAAAAAACTAACCGAATTGGAATTGGATAGCAATAGAAAAGTGAAATATATTCCGAAATTTAATCCTAAAACAAATACTCAGAAAAAGAACAAAACCGAACAAAAACAAACCTTAAAAGAGAAATTAGGTGGATACATATTCTTCTCTGTTTTGGCCTTAATTTTCATTCTATTACTTATTGGATTTGTAACAGTAATTAAATGGATATTTTAAAAAACAAAAACGAACGCACAACAAAGGCTTGGCGAAATGCGGGGTTATGTGCAAAGTTGAACTTTTGTGTATATTAAGTCGCCAAAAGCCAATTTTATTGGCTTTTTAGTTATATTAGCAAATAGAAATTGGCTTTGGCTTAGTTTCGGTCTGAATTGAACTTTCGCTCAATTCAAGCCCGCACTGTCGCCAAGCCTCGAAACGTTACAGGCAAGCGTAGGACGACACGACCCGACAATAAAAATGAAATTTAAAGCATAAATGACAGAACAAATTGATATAGATTTTGACTTTCGAAAAGACAGTAAATGTGGCGACCCTGATACGGACAGTCCAAAATTATATGAAACTCACAAGTTGTTATGGAGTAAAGAATTACCAAACGGAAAAGAATTCATCTTGGAAATTAAAGGAGACAGTTATGGAAGATTTCTTTTGAAAAACAACTTTACAATGAATTTGTCAAGCGACAGAATGTGTCCTCATTTTGACGGAAAATATAACAACAAATTTGACGGTTGGCTTTCAGACAATGAACGCGAAGAACTAAAACATAAAGTGCGGACAATTGGCGGACACATAGTTTTTCCAGCACATAAAAAGAATGGATTTACAATTAATCAAGCCAGAGGAGTAAGTAGAATAATTTGTGACAGGTTTGATTTGACATTGGAGTGCATAAGACGTTTTTACAGAGACGAAGAAAGCCCACTTTCAAAAACAATTACAAATTACAAGGACTTTTTTGACTTATTTGTTGACTTCAAAGGCTATGTTGACTTTTTTCATTTACAAGACTTTGTTGACCAAAACGGACAAATTGAATTTTCTTTACCGTTTGACAATTTCAACAGACCACCATTGCCACAGACAATTGACGAGTATAAAATATATATGGAACATACGTTAGACTTAATGAATAACAGAAACGAACGAATATTAAAAGGTATAACAAGTTGACAATATGAAACTTGACAACTTAATAAAAACAAAAACGCCAGCCTGTAACAGCCGTTTTGCAAAAGCGGGGGTTTCGTGCTTCTATGACAGTGAAGTGCTAAATTCAAACTTTGTGCATCTAATGAAGTTTAGTGCTAAAAATCCCCGCCTTCGCAAAGCGGCAAACCGTTATGGGCAATTTTAAAAACGACATATGGAAACATTTGGAGACAAACTAATTCAGATAATAAACTCAAGCAGAAATCAACTTTTTCTACAAGGAGAGATGGCTCAATTGACTTATATTTCATTTGAACAAATGACTACTTGGGTGGACAACCAAAAGGAAGATACAATTCCTATATCCTATCCAATTGGTTACAATCCTGACAAGACAACAATGATGAGCCAACCGCACAATTATTCAAAAGACGAATTAAAAGAAAGGTATGCATTTTTAGGGCTTAACAAACTTCCAATTGACGCTATTTATCAACTAGTTACTATTACAGAAACGATGTTAAATGACTTATTAAGAGCAATTTTAATTGAGTTTCCCAAAAAAATTCCTAATAAACGAAAACTGGACATTGATCAAATTTTAGCTTGTGATAACCTCGATCAAATAAAACTTACTATCGTTGACACAATTCTTAACGAATTTGCATATAAATCACCAAAAGAATACGCTGACGAGTTTAGCTTTTATACAGGTGTTAAACTTTTAGAAAACCCAGTTTTTCATCAATATATTGAACTAAAAGCAACCCGTGATATTCACATTCACAATAAGGGAGTTGCAAATGAAATATACTTAAATAAAGCAGGTGTTTTGGCTCGTGTGAAATCTGGAAAGTATTTGCCAGTAACAATTCAATACTTCCTTGAAATGTATGAGCAATGTTTACAACTGACAGAAGTTTTAGAGAAAGCTTTGAATGACATTTGGCCAAGTTTGGTTTATAAAAACAAAAAGCAGTTAAGCATTCAAGAAGACCAGCAAGAAGCGGTTGAACAAACAATATATGAAGTAAAAAGTGAGACAGAAGAGAAAAACAGCCCATAACAAGGTATTGCCAAAAGCGGGGCTGAACATCTTCGGTTGGACATTTGTGCCAGGTTCAACATTGTTTCTTCGATTGAGCTTTAGTGCTAAAAATCCCCGCCTTCGGCAATACCCAAAACGTTAGCGGTCAGCTTAAAAAACGACATTGTGAAAATTATAAACTACATATTGACAGTTTTAACCTTGACAACTTTGACGTCTTGCTTTGACTCCTCAAGAAAATGTGAATCTGTTCAAGAATGGGAAGTTCGTGAATACAAAATTATTAAATCAAAATGCCCTGACTTGGTTTTAGCATACTATTACTCTTACGACATTTATGAAGACAACCAGAAAAAAGGTAATGTAAAACAGATTGACAGTTGCACATATGGATGGCAAGCAACAAACGAGAATTACCTGATACTAAACATTTGCAACAAGACCACAATTGAAATTACTCCGACTAAGAAAATATTGAAACTAAATACAATCGACTCAATGACCATTTTCTCTAATGAACACAATGAAATAAAACGTTTATCAAGAAGACAAATAGAAACCTTTGTCAACGATTGGAATAATAGCAAAGTAAGGAACTATGAAGACATTTCATTGGATTCTGTTTTTTCAAGATTTCCAGCATATCAATACAAATTGACAGTTTTTGAAAGTGGGACAGAAAGACATTTTTTCGGGTATAACTATTTGATTCTTGACACATCAAAATGGCAATACATAATCGATAAAAACCAAAAACTTGATTACTTTCATTCATATTGGAGACATTAAACAAATAAATAGATTAAGATTGGAAAGACTAACAACCAGACAAAAACAAGAAAGCCGAACCGCTAACAGCAGTTTGGCAAAATGGCGGGTGAAGTGCTAAGTTGAGCGTTTCTGCTTTTTTATCCGCCGAATGTGTTCCACATTCGCTGAAAATTTGTAAGTTAGCTCTGTGGAAACACATCGGCTCACTGTCGGTCTGAATCGAACTTCCAGTCCAATTCAATCCGCCACTATCGCCAATCTGTTCCCCGTTGTGTGCAATATTAGGAAACCCGATAACCTCAAATTTTGTCAAAGAAAAAAAATATTTCCATTTTTCAACCATTTGATTTTAAAAATCAATTTGTTGACTTAACTATATATCAAGAAGGATGGAAAGAAAGTGTAAACAATTTTTTCATTCACGCTCTTGACGACAAAACTATAAATCTACAACTGCCCTTACCTCCGCATAAAAAAACAGTGAACGATTTTTTCATTGTTACTGACGGTTATGCAAAAAGACAAGTCGGTATCAATTCTTATGAGATTCACAAAAACGAATTATTGGTTGTACCGCAACTGCAAGTTACTACTACCGACTTCTATTCAGAAGATATAAATGGTTTTTATTGCCATTTTTCTAATGATTTTCTTGCTGATAATTCGCTTTTGCTAAATTGGCAATTGACAAATGGTCAATTAAATAAAATAATAATAGAGAAAGATAAAACGGAACGAATCTGTCAATTACTTAAAATAATCAATAACCTTTATAGAGATAATTGGAAACAAAATAATAATCTAATTGCTCAATATTTACGGACTGTCATTACAGAAATAAGTTTTAAGAAAATAAAAATAAATCCCGAAAAAATCAGTAAAAAACAAAATATAGCATTAGATTACATAAGATTGATTAATGCCAATTTAGATAAAAGATATACCATTGGCGAATTGGCAGAAAAATTACATATTACACCAAATCATCTGAATAAAACCATAAAAAATCACTTGGGAAAATCAGCTCAATCGGTCTATAATGAAATTTTGTTACAAGAAGCCAAAGTACTACTATTACAAACCTCAAAAGACATAAGCGAAATTGCTTTTGAGTTGGGATTTAGTGATTTATCTTACTTTGGTAAGTTTTTTAAAAAACTATCTAAACAAACCCCATTAGAATATCGGAAAATGATTGAAAAATACCAATAATTGATTTGTTTTTGCTCTAAAGTGCTGTATTCAAGATTTAATTTTGCATAAAACAATTTTAGATATGAACCATTTCAACAAAGTACTTTTAGGAACAGCCTTATTTATGTCAGTTCTTTCAGTTAAAGCACAGGAAACAACGACCCCTGAAACAAAAAATCCACCCATCTTTATGGAAACTTTTGCAGGAGACCGTGCATTAGCTTACCAAATGATTATCAATAAAAAATTGCAGAGTGTACCAAAACTTGGTTTCTTTGGTGTTACCAACATCCAACCCGAATGGGGAGAACCTAAAATGAACGATTATATGGTTCAGGGAAATTTGACATACAGCATAGTTAGAGGAATTGACTTGTCAAGCGGTTTTATTTGGAATCCAATTGATGGAATCCGACCATCGGCAGGAGCTATTTTCTCTTATGGCAATCCGAAATTATTAGCGGTTGTAAATCCAAGAGTAGATTTGTCAAAAAATGCAAACTTTGACGCTCTTGCTTTAGTGGAGTACAAGCCTAAAATAAACGAAAAATTAAATTTATACACAAGAATACAAGGACTTTACACACACAATTTAGGACACGATTATCATAGCAGAAGCTACGTAATGCTTCGTGCAGGATTGACTTATAAAGATATTACTTTCGGAGCGGCAGCAAATTTTGATTGGTATGGACCGATGAAAATCAATAAAAATAATTTTGGTGGATTTGTTGCGGTAAACTTGTTCTAAAAAAAAATACTGCACACAACAAAGCCTTGGCGAAATGCGGGGTTAAGTGCAAAGTTGAACTTTTCTGCATATTAAGTCGCCAAAGCCAATTTTATTGGCTTTTATTTTTAAATTAGCAAATAGAAATTGGCTTTGGCTTAGTTCGGTCTGAATTGAACTTTCGCTCAATTCAAGCCCGCACTATCGCCAAGCCTCGAAACGTTAGCTACAATTTTACAGATGAAATACTACAATCTAACATTTTTTGTATTACTTACTTTCTTGAGCTGTAATAAAGTTCAAAAGCAAGAATTTACTATATCTGAAAATTTTACTGAATTGGATAGCGTAACTTCAATAATTAACTATTTTGAAATAAATCCTTCTTGGAATTATATTAATAATAAAATTGGAAATTGTATAGGGGACACAATTGACTCACAATTAAAAATTAGATTTTCCACGACAGGTACATTATTTCAATCTAATAAATTTTTGAATTTGAGTTATAAAGATGGTAAATGGAATGCAATAATTGGTAACAAACCATTATTATTAGGAGAATCAGAATATAGCAAAAAAATTGAACCTCTAATTGGTTGGGAAAAATTTGAAGATTCTCTTATAAAAATTGATATTAGATCTTTGAAAACTTACGACATAGAACAAAAACGTATAGAAGATACTATGCTAGATGGAGAATCGATGGTTATTGAAATAATCACTTCAAATGAATATAAAATATACAGTTTTAATAATCCGAGAAATTTAATTAGTAAATCCAGCGAATCTCATTCATTAAAAAAGTTTAAAAGATTGTATGAATTAATAAACCATAATTTTGAGAATCATTACGAAAAACTGTAGCTAACAAAGCCTTGGCGAAATGCGGGGTTAAGTGCAAAGTTGAACTTTTCTGCATATTAAGTCGCCAAAAGCCAATTTTATTGGCTTTTTAGTTATATTAGCAAATAGAAATTGGCTTTGGCTTAGTTTCGGTCTGAATTGAACTTTCGCTCAATTCAAGCCCGCACTTGCGCCAAGCCTCGAAACGTTATGCCTCACCCTAAAAGACGACACAACAGACAATGACAACAAGGAAAATATTAGGCTATATATTTATTGTGGTTGCAATCATTTTGACACTTGCAATTGTTGGACAGCTTTCTAAATTAATCGGGGCAATATTTGGCGTTTTTAAAATATTCACGGGTGCTTTGGACAGCTATCAAGTAGGAAAAGTTATTGGGACTGCAATTTATTGGTCATTTCATATCGCATTGACAATTACATTGTGGATTTATGGAAGACGGTGGATAAGAGACAACAAAACAGAAATTAAAGACAGCAAAAATTGACAAAAACTCTTCAAATATTATTCATTCTGACACTTGGACTAATTCTTATATTTTGGCTTGGTGACCTATTTATGGGGACTCCTGCTGACGTGAGTGACAGAGCAGTGACAGAAGGTTGGGCTAACGACAGAACAATGTATGAAGCAGAGAAAGTGAAATCAAGACTTTGGACTTTGCTTTATGCTATACCGACAATTATTTTGTTGACAATGACAATTAAGTCCATTAGACAAAAGAATGAACTTAAGTTCTATTGGACATTTTTAATCGGCTTGACAATTTTTCAAATACTACCAGTTGCAGGACTTCTAAGCGACAATGCAAATGACCCTCCATTTATTGTTCCTTTAATCTCGACCTTCTTTTTTATATTCATAAGCGGACAAATATTTTCGGTAATTAGAATTGTAAAACTTACAAAAACGAGACAACCAAAATGACAATTAAACGGACGACAGAAAAAGAAGGGCGAAGGCATAACACGGGTTTTGCGTCAGGCGGGGTGACGTGCAAACTTGGAGCTTTGTGCTTCTATTCAAGTTTAGTGCAGGTTGACAGTTTTGTGTTCCGAAACCCGCCCGAACGCAAAGCCCGGAAACGTTAGCTGCAACCTTGACGAACCACGTAACGAAATAGAAAATGTTTAAAAAAATATTTATTGGCTTTTTAATTTTATGCGGAATTGGACTTGTAATATTTATTGGTTACATATTAATGATTGTTTCTGCTTTTGGCGGTTTTGACAAAGACTATTCAGTTTCTGAACTAAAAGACAATTTTGAGAAAAACAAAACAGAGATTTACGAATTGAAAAGATATTTCAATGAAATTGTTCCAAAGAACAGATTTGTTGAAATTGAATTTAGTGACGACAATACACTAGGAAGATTTGGAATTAAAGCGTTAGACTCTACGGCAGGCGACCCAAACGGACCTATGTTTTTAGAATGGGACTTGAAAATTAATACTCAACGAATGGACAGCATTATAAAGCCAATGGGATGGACTAGAGAAACATTAAAAACTTTAAAAGAGAAGTTGGATAGGGCTAACTGCATTCAAATTGAGAGTGGTGAACCTGCAAAAATTGGCTTTCAACGAAGTGGAATGGGAATGTATTCTTTTAATGTTTTTGACAAGCCAATTCCTGACAGCTTAAAATTAAATTATAATGACAGTTGCACCTATATTCTAGTAAACGACAGACTTGTTTTAGAATATGGAGGAGGTGCGATTGGCAGTCAATGTTTTTACAATATGAAATGAGAAAGGCAGCAGCTAACACGGGTTTTGCGTCAGGCGGGCTGACGTACAAACTTAGAGCATTGTGCTTCTAATAAACTTTAGTAATAAATTGAAGCTTTGTGCTCCGAAACCCGCCCGAACGCAAAGCCCGAAACCGTTAGCGGTCACTTTATTGAAACAAATATAATTAACAGCCTGTCAATAGAATATGAACACTAAAAATATGTTAAACATAGAAATTAGAAGCAAAATTCTTGAATATTCATTAATCATTGAAAAAGCAATTAACGATTTACTCAAGTATAATTTGGGATTATTTGTACCTAATGATAATACTAGACTATTTAGCAACAAGGGACAAATTTCACTTCAAAATAAAATTGATTTATTAAATGACTTTGGAGTTTTAACAAAAGAGGAAAAATTGAATTTTGAACTTTTGATGATAATAAGAAATAAGTTCATGCACGACTTGGAATGTAACTCTTTTCAAACTTTATTTGCTCAACTAGATAATGGGATTGTAAATAGATTCAAAAAACATCTCGATGAAGGAGGACTGATTTCTAAAGAAGGCGATTGCTTAAATGCCTGTATAAATTTAGCTATAAAAAATTTAAAGATTATCGAAAAGAAAATGGAGTTACAGATAATGACTAATCGTAAAAAAGTTGAACTATTCGAAATACAAAATAAACAAATAGACTATTATTCTGATTTCACTTATGAGTTATTAAAAGGTATAACAAACGTAATTACAAAGACACGGTCAAATAACCCAGAGGTTGTTAGTTTTAAAAATGAATTACTGAAAATATTGGAAGAATCATCTCAAAAACTTGACTCTGAAACTCAAACAAATATTTATGAGAATTTTTTAAATTCTGAAGTCGATTTAAACTCAATTTTCGGAATTAGGAAACAAAATGAAAATTAAAAAAGCGAACCGCTAACAAACAAATTGGCAATAGAGCCGATGAAGTGCATCAATTGGGCTTTTGTGCAAGGTTGAAGAGCAGTAATTCTATTCAACATTTGTGCTAAAAGCGGCTCCATCGCCAATTTGCAACCCGTTAGCGGTAATTTTACCAAACAGAATGTTGAACATAAAAAAATATAATCCGATGAAGCTATAAGTAACTGTCCAAAATATATAAACTTAAACCTTTTCATTGCTTTCAAAAAGTAATGGAATTTTCTATTATTAACTTTTAAAAATTAGAAAAAATGACACAGTTACAAATGATTAACATAACAAAATCTATAGCTCAATATGACGAAAATGTTTCCGCTGTTTTTATGTATGGTTCATTTACCAAAAACGAAGGAGACAAATATTCTGACATCGAATTTTACATCTTTGTAAAAAATAAAGAAAATTTCTCGGCAGAAAAATGGGTAAATCAAATTCATCCTGTGGCTTTATATTTTATAAATGAATATGGAACCGAAGTTGCTATTTTTGAGAATTTGGTCAGAGGAGAATTTCATTTTTTAAAAACAGAGGAAATTGAAATTATCAAATCTTGGGACGGAATAGTTACATTTAGCGATTTTGACCAAATGAACCTAATCGACAAAGACGGACATTTAACGAAAACGCTTAATCAAATCAAAACGAAATCGCCCGAAAGAATAACAAATGAAAACATCTTGTGGTTAAGTCAATCATTACTGAATGTTGTACTGACAACAAGTAACTTAATTAAGCGAGAGGAATTTGCTCACGCTCATCATAGTTTATCAAACGTTCAGAAATATTTGCTCTGGCTTATTAGAGCAAGAATAAACAAAACCCAACATTGGGAAAGTCCGACTAAAAGTCTTGAAAAGGATATTGATATGACTTGGTATTCTGCGTATAAAACAATAACATCGGATTTAAATCCTAAAAACATAATTTTAGCTTTTGAAAACTCATTAAATTTATCGGAGAAACTATTTGACGAACTAAATATTGAAACAAAACTGAACGAAATCCTACACGAAATAAGAAAAAACTACCGCTAACAAGGTATTGCCAAAAGCGGGGTTAATGTGCTAAATTCAAAGTTTGTGCTTCTACCAAAGTTTCTGCTTGGTTGACAGTGAATCGCTTCGATTTCCCCGCCTTCGGCAATACCCAAAACGATGTAGCGAAATCCCTTCGGGCTTCCGCTACATCGCCCGGAGGCTTTGCCGTCCGAAGCCCTTTCAGGGACTTCGTACATCTGAAGGTTTT
>JALOAG010000025.1 GCA_023228875.1 Bacteroidia bacterium
ATTTTGTTATTGGAACAAAACACAAAGTCTTCCAAACTAACAATTGGAACTATTTAACCCCTAGACACACGCCTAACCTCTCTTTAAAAGGAGAACTTGAATTTGCCCTTAAATATGAGGGAGTAAACTTATGTGTACTTTTAAAGTTATATTAATCTATTTCTGGCAAAAATCAGAAAAGACTTTTGTGTGGGATTAAAATATTTTCTTTCTATTATTTATAATAGCGAGGAACTCTTGAAGTGATACAAGCAGTAGCTTCACTATTTGCACCCCCAATTCTGGCAAAATCTAAAGTTGGAATTGAAAGGGTTGACGTAGGGTTATCCCCAATTAAGGTTGCTAAGTCTCCAAACGTAATGTCATCAATTGTAGATACATCTACAACCATAAAATCCATAGAAACAGATCCAATAACAGGTACTTTTTTATTATTAATAATTACAAAGGTTTTATTACTATAGTGCCTGTGGTATCCATCACCATATCCAACTGAGAGAATTGCTATTTTAGAATCATGTTTTGCTTTAAAAGTTCTTCCATACCCTATAGCATCTCCCTCTTTTAATGTCTTAACTAAAATTACTCTAGCTCTCCAACTTAAAGCAGGAACTATCTTATTATCAATATTATCTTCAGGCAAAATACCTATCCCATAAAGAATCTTTCCAGCCCTAACTAAATCATAGTCCAATTCCCTATGACGTAAAATAGCAGTACTACATGAAACATGTTTAATCTTAAATGGAGTTTTACTAGCCTCAAGCTTACTGCATACCATTTTAAAGTAAGAGTGCTGCATTTCTGCATATTGAATATCTTCCTCTTTAGTTGAATCTATTGATGCGAAGTGGGTAAACCCACCTTCAACTAAAATCTTGTCTGAGCTAAATATTTGTTTTATTTCTTCAACTACAGTGGATATTTCATTTTCTGAATAGCACCTAAATCCAGTTCTTCCCAGCCCTGTATCTATTTCTAAGTGGGCCCTTATCTTCTTATCACAATCTTGTAAAGCAGAATTTACCTGCTTTCCATATTCTAAAGAGAAAATATTAATAATGAATTGGTTTTTAATACACTCTTTTAATTTGATAAAAGGAACCCAACCAAAGATCATAATGTCTTTGGTGGTTCCACTATTTCTTAGCTTAGTAGCTTCTTCAAAAGAAGCTACTCCATAACAATCACACTCTTTATCAAATATTTTTATACAATTTTGAATACCATGCCCGTAAGCATCCCCTTTAACCATACCCATGATTTTTACTTTTTCACCAACCAATCTTCTTACAACAGAAGTATTGTTTTCAAGTCTCTGAAGATCAATCTCAAGGTAGTTACGGGCTGTCTTTATATCCATATTGTTAGCAATCATACATCTCTGATGAGGTATCGGGTATCATTTCAATAGCCTTTTTAAGATTATCAACATCAGAAACAAGGGCTAGTCTTACATAGTTGCCAAGTTTAGGACCATAAGTAATTCCTGGAGTAATTAGCACCCTTCTCTCTTCCCACAACCGCTTAGTGAACGTCACACAGTCCTTAACAGGCAATTCTGCCCAAACGTAAATAGAGCCTTGTGAGTTAAAACATTTCCACCCTTTTGCATTTAGTCCTTTAACAACAACATCTCTTCTTTCTTGATATTTAGCACTCTGTTTTTCGTGTGTCTTGGTATCAAAAAATAGCTCCAACGCTTTTGCTCCTGATAGCTGAACGGGGGTATAAACACCAGTAGTGTAATCAACTAAAGATGCCCCATATGCATGTACTATTTCTGGATTTCCTACAATACAAGCTAATCTCCACCCTGCTAAGTCAAATATTTTTGAAAAAGTAAATATTTCAACCCCGACATCTTTTGCACCTTCCGCTTGTAAAAAACTAATTGGCGTTCTGTTATCAAAGACAATTTCACCATACGCATTATCATGACACACTATGTAATCGTTCTTTTTAGCCATTTTTATAACTTCTTCAAAAACATCCATTCCCCCATAAGAACAAGTTGGGTTGTGGGGATAGTTTAAATAAATCATATCACAATCTGAGCGGTCTAAGTCTTCGTATATTGGTTTAAACTCATTTTCAGGGTCAAGTCTGTATTCACATTGTTTCGCTCTAGCTATTTGAGCACCTATTCTATATGTGGGATAACACATATCAGGCAGTAAGACTCCTTGCCCTTCATTCACAAAGTTAACAGCCATATCGATGATAGCTCTCTTAGCACCAGCTAAAGGAACTACTTCAAGTTTAGGGTCAAGTTCAACTTTATAGCGCTCTTTATAAAATTTAGCTACAGCTTCGTTAAAAGTTTTATTTCCCCATTTACCGGCATAGCGATGGTGCTGTTTTTTTGCCACTTCACACTGCATAGTTTCTACAACTTCATCATTTGGAGCGCCATCGGGTGAACCAATTGTTAAATCATAAACAACCTCTCCCTCTTTAACCTCCTTCTTCATCTCTTCAAGAAGGTGGAAAATTTTTGCCTCATCACCAAAACCTCTAATAAGTTTAGATCTAATCTCTCTGTTAAACATTGTGCCCTCACTTCTATACGTTTATTATATTTTTAAGAAATAGTTTTGTCCTTTCAGAACCATCACCTTTGAAAAACTCATCTGGTGGACGAGTTTCAACAATATTTCCCCCCTCAAAAAAGGAGATATAATTTGCCACTTCCTTGGCAAACCCAAGCTCATGGGTAACAACAATCATTGTCATTCCATCCAGAGCTAAATTTTTCATTACCTCTAAAACTTCTTTAATCATCTCAGGATCTAGTGCACTAGTTGGCTCATCAAAAAGTATTAAATCTGGCTCCATTGCTAAACATCTTATTATAGCAACTCTTTGCTTTTGCCCTCCTGATAATTGAGATGGATAGTGGTTCATCCTATCAGCTAATCCTACTTTCTTAAAAAGTTCTTCTGCCCGCTTTTTTACTACCTTATAATCTTGTTTTAGAATTTTCCTAGGTGCTATCATAACGTTATCTAATGCTGTTAAATGGGGAAAGAGCTCAAAGTGTTGAAACACTATCCCAACTTTAGTTCTGATTTTTCGTACGTTGTGCCTGGTGATTACTTCATTCTTAAAAATAATCTCCCCTTTTTGGTATTTTTCTAATCCATTTATGCAAAACAAAGCTGTACTTTTCCCAGAACCGCTTGGCCCACAAATTACATGTGTTTCACCTTTATAAACTTTAAAGTTAACTCCTTTTAATACTTCAAAATCACCAAAGCTTTTGTGTAAATCGTTAATTTCAAGGATTAGTTCTCTTTTATCATTATTTGCTTGTGACGCCATATTAATCTTCTCCTATTATGCTTTTCCAATCATTTTTAGTTTGCCTTTGATTTCAAGCTTTCGCCCAATTACTGTAAGAGCATGGCACATAACGAAATATAAAATCATTACATAAATATAGATAATTTGGGGGTTCCCAAAAGCTTCCATTGCTACAGTACCTGTGCGAGTAATTTCCACATATCCTATAGCCGAACAGGTAGCTGTCCCTTTTATTAGGATAACCATTTGGCCAAGTAAAGCAGGCATAGTTAAATTAAGAACTTGTGGCAATATTACATAGCACATCACCTCAATGCCATTCATCCCCAGTGACTTCCCAGCCTTAAACTGTCCTTGACTTAAGCCATCTATTCCACCAGCAATAATTTCACTAATATAGGAAGAGTTAAACACAGTTAAAGTAACAACACTAGCAATAAAAATATCCCTAATTGGTGTTGTAAAATAAATCAAAAGTAATAGTAGCAAAAAAGGAATACCTCTTATAACACCAAGATAAACTCCTAAAATTTGATTTATAATTATCCACTTCCTTGATCTGATAACTCCTAACAAAACTCCTACAACAAAGGATAAGGCCAATGAAACTAATGCAAGTTTTAGAGTTTGAGGAAGGCCTTGTACTATCAACAGCCTCCATGTAATTAAATGCTTACTTAATTCCATTTTTGCCTCCTTTGAAGTAAATAGACAACAAATTGTATTACCCAAAATGTCACTACATAAAATATTGCAGATCCAATGAAAGCTGTACCTGGAATAAGATATTTGCTATTTAAGTACCTTGAGACTGAAGTAAGCTCAACGATAGTAACTAAAGTTAATAAAGAAGTATCTTTAAGAACATATGAAGCTTGCCCAGTTAAACTTGGATAAATACTTTTCAGTGCTTGAGGTAATAAGATTCTAATTAAAAGGTGTACACGACCGAACCCTAATGATAAAGCAGCTCTTTCTTGCCCAGGGTTTATTGATTCTATTCCCCCTCTAACTATTTCGGCAACAAAGGCACTCTCATTTAAGATTATTGCCATCATTCCAGCTACTGGAGCGGACAATAAAATTCCCATATAAGGTAATCCGTAGTACAACAAATACATTTGAACAATTAAAGGAGTTTCTCTAAAAATATCTATATACCATTTCAAAATAAAAGTAATTACTGGTATACGCATACAAAGAACAACACCTATTATAAGCCCAAATAGTAGTGAAAGTAGAATCCCAACTCCTGCATATTTCAGAGTTGCAAAATACCCATTAAGCAGTTGAGGAAAAAATCTTATAAATAGTTTTAGATTAAATTGCATATATTTTTACTAGTAGGGGTCTAATAAATAGACCCCAAATTTTATTAAATATTTCCACCTAGATAGCATTTGCTTCTAAAGTTGGAACCCACTCTTTACCAATCCATTTTTCATAAATACGTCCAAACTCACCACTTGCTTTAATTTCTTGCAAGAATATATTCATACTATTTATGAAAGCAAGATCTTCGTAACGTGTTGCAAATCCATAAGTTTCAATATCTAAGTAACCATCAGGTAAAATCTTAAAAGAGCCAGGATAAATATCCATCATATCCAACCCAGCAAATTCACCATCTAAGATACAATCAATTCTTCCAGCTTTTAATGCTTCGGTCCATTCACTTTTACCCGCAAACGTCAACATTTCAGCTTTTGGGAATCTTTGTTCAATAATATCAATGTAGACGTTCCCCTCTGTAATTCCAATTTTAACATTACTACTGTTTAAATCATCCCACTTAGAAAGCCTTGAGTTTGCATTTAAAACTGCTACAGTTCCTGTTAAAATAAATGGATCTGATAAGGCAATACTTGCTGTTCTTGGTACAGTCCTAGTCATATGGCAAGCAAGAATATCAAAATCTTTATTTAGCAACCCAGGAATCAATGCTGCCCACTCTACGTTCTTCATCTCCATCTTTACATCAAGTTTTTCAGCATAAAGTTTGATTAGATCAATTACAAAGCCTTCTATTTCACCTGTTGTAGAGTTGACTTGTCCAATTGGTGGGAACCGAGCCCTTACCCCAACTACCATTTTTCCATCTTCTACAATTCTTTGTAGGGTATCAACTCTCTCTTCTTTAGCAGAACCAACACCTTGGCCGCATCCTACTAAAACTGATAATACTAGTAAAATAATTAGCATTACTGAAATAAAACCCTTTTTCATAAAACATCCTCCTATTATTTCGGATAGCTACAATAAAACACAAACTTATGTTCTACCTTGAAACCATATAGCAACTTCTATGCCAACTAACCATGTGTAAGAAATGGTTCATTATGTATTTAATTTTATTAAATTTATCTCACATGCCTCACTTCTATTACGTATTAAAGAGTTAATCACGAGATATTGTTCTTTTTATTAATAACAACAAGATGAGATTATTTTCATCATCGATGGTGCTAATTTCACCACTTGCTCACTTAACTTAACTTTTTCCTAACTGTATTACGATCTAATTCAAGCCGTTTAGCAGTTTTAGAAATATTCTTTCCCTCTTGCTCAAACACCTCTTTAATTATCCTTTCTGAAATTTCTTGGAAAGTTCCTTCAAAAATGTCATCTGTAGTGATTGCATCAAATTCTCTAGAAGTATTTAGCGATTTAGATAAAATTTTTTCTGCATAACTAGAGCCCTCTATTGACTCATAAACGATGAATCTACTAGCGATATTCTCTAACTCTCTTACATTACCAGGCCAGCGGTATTCATTTAATAATAACTTAAACTCATCACTCAAAAGATCAATTCCAATTTTTCCGTCACTTCCTTCTAACAAATATTTATTAAATATAAGTAGAATATCTTTTGATCTATCTCTTAGTGGGGGTATATTTAAATCTAAAACATTCAATCTATAAAAAAGATCCTTTCTAAAGTTTTTTTCTAATATTGCCTCAGTCAAATTTGCATTTGTCGCAACAATAATTCGTACATTTATGGGAATAGTCTTCTCTCCCCCAATTCTTCTTATCTCTTTTTCTTGCAAAACCCTTAAAAGTTTGGTTTGTAACTCTATATTCATTTCCCCAATTTCATCTAAAAAAAGAGTTCCACCATGAGCTATTTCAAATAACCCTACTTTCCCCCCTTTCCTAGCTCCTGAAAATGCTCCATCCACATAACCAAAAAGTTCACTTTCTAATAAGTGTATAGGAAAAGCAGCACAATTAATTGGGACAAATGGACCACTTTTGACACTACTTTCGTTATGAATACTTTGGGCAAACATCTCTTTACCTGTACCAGTTTCTCCAAATATTATTATATTGCACAACGATTTACTGTACTCTTTGGCCTGTTTAATACACTCTTCCATCTCCACTGACTCCCAGATAATATCCTCAAAGTTATATTTAGCTTCAAATCCTGTACTTTTAATTTTATCCCTAAGAGCTAAAGCTACATCTCTAAAACTATCAGGTTGTTGGACCAATAAAACCATCCCTATTCTTTTTTTCTCCTTTTTTAAACAGGTTGATTTTATTGCTAAATAATTTCCTTCGTAGATCAAAATAGTATCAGTGTCATGGGTAGTGCTGGCTATATCATCAGTATCAAATATTGTTGGGAAAAGGTCGAATACTGTCATATTTAATAGGGATTTAATTGATTTGCCTAGCAATTTGGCTGCAAATGCATTTACCTGAGTTATTTTTCCATATTCATTAGTATACAGTACTCCTTCTCTGACAGTATTTAAAATTGCTTTAAATCGTTCATTTGTAAGTGACTGCTCCTTTAAGCTTGATTCTATTAATTGGGCTTTTAAAATTGCCTCTTTTACAGACTCGTATCCAGACTCAAAAAGGATACATTTAAGGTTTGCATTTAATGCATAAGTATATGATATATAATCAGCTAAAATTATTGACTCTTCTTCTTCATAAATTTTGTTAAAGATTAAAGGTAGCTCTTGTTCTTTTTTTATTGTAAAAATCTCAACACTGTAACCCAAAATTTCAGAAATTGCCCTAATAGAAGTAGTTAGGTTTTTAAATCCTACTACTTTAATTTTTGAATACTTCTCACTTATTTTTTTAAATTGCAATAAAATATCTAAATAAGAGAGCTGTATCTCAACAACTGGAACTTTTAATTGACTACGTATAAACTCAGCAGTTCCTCCCCTACTTATGAAGACAGGGGTACTCTCTCTACTTAAATAATCAGCCGCAATTTTTACTCCTGCGGCCAAGTTGCCAACTAAGCTAACACCATCTCTAATTTCTAAATCTTCCATGACCACATCAGCTAAATCTTTTAGATTTGGATAGGGAGCCACAAATACAACCATTACATCCTCCTGGTGATTTTTTAGTCACCTCTGGTGAATTATACTACAACTAATGCCTAATTCATAACTATATTTTCCTCTCTCACTTTTGATTTAACCATTAATATTAGCACTTCATAACTTCAGATAAAAAGAACTCCAAAAAAACCACCTCTGAATTTGGCACAATAATTGCATAGGATTTATATGAGGTGAGAAAATATGATTATTATTGCTGATGATTTGACAGGTGCAAGTGATAGTGCCATCCAGTTTTCTAAGGAAGGATTTAAAACAATAGTATTTCCTAATATAGATCGATTTTTTAAAAATAACAAAATAAATGAAAACTATAATATCATCTCAATAAATACAGATACACGAAATTTAGATGCAAAAGAGTCTTATGAAACTGTATACAAATTATCAACTCTTTTCAAAGATAAAGTAGTATTTAAAAAAATTGACTCACTGATTAGAGGCAACCCTGGTATTGAAATCGAAGCTGTAATGGATGGGACAAAATCAGAAATTGCCTTAATTGCTCCATCTTTTCCCGAAAATGATCGATTCATTGAAAACGGACTTTTAGATACCGAGTCTGGGCTAGTTAATGTTGTTGAAGCTTTTCAAAGTGAACTAAATTCAGAGATAATTCATGTCCCCTTATCTGTTATAAGAGGTGGTTTTGAAGATATAAAAGATTACATAAAAAAGAAACAAAAAGAAACTAATACTAAATTTGTCCTATTTGATGCCACTAGTGATTCAGATTTAGAACTAATTTATAAATATGCATGCTATTTAAGAAAAAAGGTGGTACTGGTAGGTTCAGGTGGCTTTGCAAAAACAGTAGCAAAGAACTACACCATTTTATTCAATAACACCTTACTGTCTGTTGGCAAGCCAAGAAAAGAATCAAATTTAACATTAGCAGTAATTGGTTCAATTACAAAAACTAGTAAAATGCAATTAAAGGCTTTGATAGAAGCATACCCTGATAAAATCTGTTTAGCCCCTTCCAATCTACTAAAAGTACCTGATAATGAATTTGTTATTAACCAAATAGCAGAAAAATGTCTTTCAATTTTATCAGGAGGTTCTGAGTTATTAGTAATAAGTTTAGATTCGATACTAAATAGGCCCAAGAGAAATATTTTTGATAGTATTGAAGAATTAAAAAATGGGGAAAATATTGGGGCAAACTTAGGTAAAATTGTTTTAAAAGTTTATGAAAAAATCCCGTTCCAAACAATTATTACTACTGGAGGAGATATCTCGTTATTTGTTTGCTCTCAATTAGAGGTAAAAGGGATTGAACCAATATATGAAATAGAACCAGGCATTCCTCTAGGAAGAATAATTGGAGGAATAGCAGATAATTCAAACATTGTAACTAAATCTGGAAGTTTCGGAAATAAAAATTCTTTAGTAAATATTGTTAATTATTTCATTAAAAACAAAGGAGATAATCAAATTGTCAAAAATATTAATTCCTAGCCATACTTATATTGATAATAATCAATATATAAATCTCAGCAACCTAATTAATTTGTGGAAGTCAAAAAAAATCCTGATTATTACAGATGAAAACATTCGAAAAGCAGGATTATTAAAACCACTAGAAACATTATTTAGTCAACTAGAATGTAGTTATACAATAATCGATGATTCTCCAGCAGAACCATCTGCTGATGATGTTGATCAAATTAATTATCAGGTAAATTCTGTTGAGTGTGATTCAATTATTGGAATCGGAGGTGGATCAATTTTAGACATCACAAAGCTAATTGGAACTATGTACCATAGCAAATACAAAGTAAGAGAGCTAATTGAAGATTCCTCCTTAATAACTAAGAAAGTTAAAACTATTGGAATACCAACAACTTGTGGAACTGGTAGCGAAGCTACCATAAACTCCATTGTCTCTTTACCAGAAAAAGGGACTAAACTTGGAATAGTTAATACAAGTTTTCTAATGGATGCAGTCATCCTAAACCCAGAAACGTTAATAAATCTACCAAAAAGTCTTGTTGCTTCAACTGGAATAGATGCGTTAACCCATACTGTAGAGTGTTACACAGGAAATAAAGCAAATATTCTATCAGACTTCTACGCATTAGAGGGTGCTAAACTTATTTTTGAAAATCTTGAAAAAGCATATCTTGATGGATCAAACATATTGGCAAAACAAAACTTACTATTAGGCTCATTCTTTGGTGGTATTGCAATAAATAGTAGTGGAACAACTGCTGTTCATGCTCTTTCTTATCCATTAGGAGGATCTTTCCACATCCCTCATGGAGTCTCAAATGCTATAATGTTTGTTCCAATCATGAAGTTTAACAGAGACTCAATAGAAGACCGTCTAACATCTTTATTCGATTATGTTTTTAAAAACATAAATCTCAGCACAGAAAACGAAAAATCTCAATTTGTTATAGATAAAATAGAAGACCTAGTAAAAGTTACAAACATTCCCTCAAAACTGGATCAATATGGGGTAACAATTGATGATTTAGAGTTCTTGGTAGATGCGGGGTCTAAACAAAAAAGGTTACTAGATAATAATAGAAAACCTTTAACTTTAGATGATATTGAATCGATTTATAGAAGCTTATTGTAGAGGAGAGTTTTGAATGAACAATAGACCAATTTTAGGAATTACCATGGGAGATCCATCAGGTATAGGACCTGAGATTATTTTAAAAGCTCTTTTCGAAAAACAAGTATACGATGATTCAAAGCCTGTAATTATTGGAGACCATAAAGTAATCAACAAAGCCCTTAAGTTGTTAAACAATGATTCTTTTTCAATTAATGTAGTTGGTAATGTTGATGCGTGTTTATTTGAGTATGGAACTATTGATGTTTTCCATTTAGAGCTAGTAGATATGGAAAAGTTTACAATAGGTGAAGTTAGCTCAATGAGTGGTAATGCAGCGTTTCAATGTGTTAAAACAGCAATTGAATTAGCATTACAAAATAAAATTGATGCGACTATAACTGCCCCTTTAAATAAAGAATCCTTAAATTTAGCTGGTTTTAAATATTCAGGCCACACAGAAATTTATGCTGAATTAACAAAGACATCAGATTATTCAATGATGCTAGCAGAAGGGAATTTAAAAGTAGTTCACGTTTCAACACATGTTTCTTTAAGACAAGCTTGTGATTTAGTTAAAAGAGAACGTGTGTTAGCAGTAATAGAGTTAGCATACAATGCTTGTAGAGACTTAGGAATTAAAAGTCCGAAAATTGCAGTGGCTGGGCTAAATCCCCACGCAGGAGAAAATGGCTTATTTGGAACTGAAGAGATTAATGAAATAATGCCTGCTATTAGCGATGCTAAAGCAAAAGGTTTAGATGCCTCAGGTCCTTACCCTCCTGACACAATCTTTCCAAAAGCTGTTGGAGGCTTTTATGATATTGTTGTTGCTATGTACCATGATCAAGGACATATACCTTTAAAAGTTTTGGGCTTTCAATACGATCAAGAAAAACAAAACTGGAAAGCTGTTAATGGAATCAATGTAACTTTAGGGCTACCAATTATTAGGTCCTCCGTCGACCATGGAACTGCATTTGAGATTGCTTGGAAGCAAATAGCAAACCAGTCGAGTATGCTGCAAGCAATAGATTATGGAATAAAACTAGCGAAAATAAGAATAGCAAGGAGTCAAAATGAAGATTGAAGGTATTATAACACCTATTCTAACCCCAATGAATAGTGATGAAAGTGTAAATTATGACAAATTGGAAGAGTTTGTAGAAATGCAAATTGAAGGGGGTGTCCACGGTATATTTTGTTTTGGTACAAATGGTGAGTCATACATCCTCAGCGATGATGAGAAACTAAAAATTCTTGAAAAAGTTGTTAAAGTTACAAATAAAAGAGTGCCTGTTTTTGCTGGAACTGGGCAACCAGGAACATTACACACTATCGAATTGTCTAAAAAAGCAAAAGGTCTTGGAGTAGATGCACTTTCTATTATATCCCCCTTTTTTGCAGCTCCGAGTCAAGATGATATTTACAACCATTACTACAGAATTGCAAAAGAGGTAGATTTACCAATAATCGTTTATAATATTCCTGCCAGAACTGGAACAAACATTAGTCCTTTAACCATAAAAAGACTTTCTGAAATTGAAAATATAGTTGGCGTCAAGGATAGCAGTGGTAACTTTGATAATATGCTTCAATATATAGAGCAAACAAGAGAATCTAATAAAAAACGCAATTCAGATTTTGTTGTACTCAGCGGTAATGATTCTTTAATTTTATGGTGTCTATACGCTGGGGGCGCAGGAGCAATCTCTGGAGTGGCAAATGTATACCCACGTAATATGGTCTCTATTTATGAAAATTTTATCAAAAAAGAGACTGATAAAGCAAAAGCTGCTCAAGATTCAATTAGATCTTTCAGAGATGTTTTTAAATATGGTAATCCCAATACAGTTGTTAAAACTGCAGTGAACCTACTAGGATTTGATGTTGGTCCATGCAGAAGTCCATTTAATTCTATTAGTGAAGAAGGAATCAAACAATTAAAAACTGTTTTGGAAGAAAATAAAAATCTTAACCTTAATTAGAATTAGTCCAAATTATAACTTAGTGGGTATATTTTTAATAATCTCATACCCACTAATTATTTAACCTTATCTTTGTTATCCACCCTTTTACTATATGTAAACTCCTATGCGTGGTTTTGTATGTTAGTCGCTGTATACGCTGTTCTTGCCAGAGCGTTTGGCTACAAA
>JALOAG010000026.1 GCA_023228875.1 Bacteroidia bacterium
TGCTTCCATTTATGAACGACTTAGTCGTCGAACTTAAAAAAATAATATAATAAATTAATTGCGCTCTGTTACATCTTAAACAGCGCTCTCAAAGAAAGGAGAAAAATATACAAAAGATGAAAAAGACAAGAAAAGGAGTTTTGACTCCAAAACGTTCCGGCTGGTTCACAGTAATAACCGCAATTTCGGTAATCGGAACAATGATGGCTGGTATCCTTACTACCTACTTATCAGGACCAGTAAATGGGTCCGGGGGCTGGATACAAGCTTCCGCCGGCCTGATAAGTTTCGCACTCATTTACGTAACAAGCGATATCATATCTGAAATATACGGGTACCGCGCGTCGCGATTAGTTGCTTTCATTAATATGGGAGCAAGCATACTATTAACGATACTTATGGCACTCGCGTGGGGATTTAGCACATTTATCGCTGATTTTAATAACTTGGCAGTAAATACTGCACCATTCGGTGAGCCTGCGACTTATGAAAGCGTAGGGCTCATGCAATTTATGGCGCAAAAGTTCTTCGGGGTAGGAGAAGGTAATATTCCGGCAGCTGGTCCAATTATATTATTATGGGGCTGGGTTGTAGCAATGTTAGGTGACTGGGTAAATGATTTAGTATTCAAGCACATGAAACAACGCGATGGTAATGGCAGTTTCTTTAAACGCTCATTTTTATCGAGCGTTGTAGGACAGCTTATTGATGTTATCGTATTTGTACCAGTATTGGTAGCTTTTGCAATTACGCCGTTTGCTTGGCAAAACGGATCATTCTTACTAACAGTGGGGATCATGGCAGTATGGCAACTGGTATTTAAATTAGGTGTTGAAATTATCGTCTACCCAGTAGCATTATTATTAAAGAAACAAATGCATTTTATCGAAGGTGACGAAAGTTACGAAACAAGCTCAAGTAATCATATTTTAGGTTAAAGAGAAAGAAAAAGATAATTTATGGGATTATCTTTTTTCTTTACTATATCACTTGACCTTTGTTAAATTACATAGTATAATTATAATATAAAGAAAGACCCTGATAAAGGGAGGTAAATGAAATGAATTATTTGAAAATCAATGGAAAATGGTTATCTTCTTACAAGACGATAATCGATGAAAGGGGTAAAAAATATTTTATCCATTTAGAAACCACCGAAGATTTCGGTAATACAAAAGGGGCTGTTGCAATTCCTGATGAAGACATTATTCGTGTCACTTTAAGTGCGCGCAAGTTGTTAGAACAACAAGGCGAGACAGTTTTTGTTTACGCAATAGATAATCTTGAATTAGAAGAACCAGCAGAAGCACCAACGGAAGAAAAAGTATCTCTCGCACCTGTTAAAAAAGAGAAACATGACCCAACAGTAGAACTTGATATTGATTCTTTACAAAAGTTCATGCTATCCCGCGGGGTTAGCAATGTTCATCTTGCACAGTTGTTTGGGTTTGACGGCGAGCGCATATATTACGGTTCAAAAATTGTTGTCGGTAAATTAAAACCGCGCTATTCACAGATCGTCCGCGCAGCTAAAAAATATGATTATTTCAAAAGGTATTTATAATGAATAAAAACCAATTGGTTTTAGTAGAGCGCATAATCGACAGTAAAGGTCGTATACTATTACCTAAACAAGTCTTAGACAGTTTAAACTGGGGACCAGGTGATAAGGTGACGTTTGCTATTGAAAAAGAAAAAGTTATTATTACGAGGCGCGTATGAGTTTTATATTGTTTGATATAGAAGTGTTCAAGCACAATTTTCTCTGCGGGTTCAAAAATTATGAGACCGGCGAACGCGTGCGGATATGGGACGATTATGACGCGGTAGTAGAATACGTGCACCAGTATAGTAAAACACATATGTTTGTTGGTTATAACAATCACCGGTATGATGATCATATTATTAATGCGATTATGAAGCGCCAAGACCCTTATATAATTTCTAACGATATTATTAATAATCGACACAAGTCGAATTGGGCGCGTGTGCCTTATGCGAGCATTGACGTGGCTGCGTTATTAGCGATGGGTAATTCTTTAAAATTGCTTGAGAGCGATTTAGGGTTATCTATTGAAGAATCAAATATATCGTTTGAAATACAGCGACCGTTAACTGCAGAGGAAAAAATAGAAACAGAAAACTATAACGACCACGACATTGACGCATTAGAAGTGGTGTTCAAAATTGTGGCACAAACTTCACTACGCACAAAATTCGATATGATTAATTATTTTAAACTTGACCTCCGCAGCAATATACGCAAGCCCCTGCCAACAATTATGGCGCTCGGGCTGGGTGCGAAGCGAGGATATCATGATCGTAAATCGTGGACAACGTATCCGAATTTACAAGTAGATGATGAAACACGCGAGTTTTTAGAAAAGGAGCAATATTTAACAAATAGTCGTACTTTTTTATTAGCCGGTATCCCGCATAAAATGGGTTTAGGTGGCTTACACGGCGCGGTTAGTAATCATCGTGAGAAATGGGGATACTTATTGGACGTCCGCGGTTATTATACCTTAATCCAGCTTCTCTATAGGCTCTTATCGCGCTCACTCGGGGAAGAAGGGTACGACAAAGTATGGGAATTATATCACGATCGAATTCGCCGTGATGAAAACGGTGACGCGACCGCCAACTCTTTAAAAGAGGGTGTTTTATCCATTTGGGGTGCGGTACGTAATGAATATCATTTATTGTATGATCCATCAATTGCCGTATTAATCACTCTCACCGGGCAGGCGTTTCTTGTCGACCTCGTGCAACAAATTGAACCTTACATTGATCTTATTCAATCGAATACGGACGGTATTTTTATCGTTCCAAAAGACCGGATCAAGGGCGGCGAGTACGACATGAAAATGCGAGCCGCGGTAGAAAAATGGAAAGAGAGAACCGGCTTTGAGTTAAAAATTGACGAGTTTTCAAACTTGTGGCAAAAAGATGTTAATAATTATGCTTGTATTATTAATGGCAAAAAAATTAAAGCCAAAGGTGGATATATTAACGCGTGGCAAGCAGATCAAACAGAGTTTTTGTACTCCATTGGGCGTTGGCATAAGCAAGGATCGGTCGTGGATAAAGCGCTGGTTAATTATTTCATTTATGATACACCGCTTGCGGAAACAATTAATAACGAGACCGATTTAAGCATGTTTCAATATACGGCACGTAAAGTCGGTGCCAATTTTACGGATGTTTTGTTAAGAGAAACGAACAAGGAGACCGGAGAAATAGTTTATCACAAGGTTTTCCAACAAACAAATCGCGTATTCGCTGTTAAACCGGATTATAAAATTAATAAATGGGAATTCGTTAAAGTAAAACCGCGCGATTATTCTAAAACAAAAGCTGATGCCAAAACCGGCGAGAGCGCAGAAGAAGTAATTATGCGTGAACAAAGAAACGGAATTAAATATCATGACCCCGCAACTGGTGAATTATTAATTGATACCGGTTTACAACAGGTCGCTTTAATACCATCGATGCCGGAGGATGTTTTTGTTTACAATAGAGATATGAATGACCCTGGTGCAACTGAATACATTTTAAAAAGACTTGATCGAGAACATTATATTAACGACGCACAAAAAAAATTAAACGATTATTTAGGAATCAAACCAGAACGGGTCAGGAAACCCCGTAACCAAAAAATAACTATTCACGTATATAATGAACAAGAGTTTACGGATTTAGAACTACTGTTAAAAGGTGAAAAAGAATGGGTGCGAGATGAAGGAATGATCGGTGAATTGCAATATAGTAAGAATGAAGATCTTTTAACAATTATAAATAAAGAAAAAACATTTACTTTAAAATTAGAGAAAAATATCTTGATACAGCCGCTTGTCGATAAAGAAAGCAATAATAATATATTGCCGACAATAAAGATGCGGCGCACGCGCCGGTCCAAAGAAGAAATCCGCGTCGACGACAAACATGTGATCGTGATTGCTGACTGCGGGGATTATGGGATAGAGATCGGTTTGTTCAAGGGTAAAAGTTTAAAACTGATTGACCAAAACGTGGTTAAAACATTAGAACACGCTCAGGAGATTGCCGGTAATTGGATTATGAAAATTATTGCGTAACCACCTGCTTGATTCCCTTGACTTTTATTAGAATATATCATATAATAATTATATAGAAAGAAGGTAAAAATGATTAAATTAGCAAGTATTACACCAGTGAAGGACATTAAATTAGGATTAGAAGAACCGATTGCAATGTTTTTAACCCATCTTGTTTTACAGCACCCGGATTACGCGCTTGCCGCGCGCGAATATGAAGGATATAAGATTTTAGATAACTCATTAATTGAATTAGGTTCGGCGATGAGTTTAGATAAAGTGCTGCTCGCGGCAAATATTATTGACGCCGATGAAATAGTTTTGCCGGACGCATTTCAAAAGCGGGGGGAAACATATGAATTAGTGGTTAAGGCGTTGGAAGAATTGGAAACAAAAACCTTACCGAAAAAATATAAAATTATGGTCGTCGCACAAGGTAGCGACAAGGACGAATTTTATAAGAGCTTTAAAGAACTGGCAGCGCTACCTGGCGTTGATGTTATCGGGGTACCAAAGATACAAAAAGAACGGGTAACTTATGGTGACCTTTTTAAAACCACTACTAAAGAAATACATTTTCTTGGTTGCCCAGAAAGTTTAGATGAGATCCGACAAATGAGCGATTATCTTTTAACACGAGTGCGATCAATCGACACGTGTATTCCCGCGCTCAATTCGATTTTAACGGACGACCCATGGGAAAAGCGCCCCACGGACTATACTATAAATCTGCACACTGATCGAGTCGATGTGTGCAATTATCGGCGGATCGTTGGTGGGGTAAAAAAATATGTCAGGGAACGAAAAAATAATAATATTTATATTTATTTGGCAGGACCTTTATTTACGAACGCTGAACGCCGAGCGCGCCATGAAGAAGCGCATTGGTTACGCATTTTCGGTTACCAAGTTTTTAACCCGTTAGAACTTAATGAAAGTGGAGTTGATCCAAGTTTGTTTTTTGAAAAAGATTTAGAAGCGATGAAAAAATGCGACGTGGTAATTTTAACTGCAGACAATTTTGACAGCGGAACAATGGTGGAACTCGGTTGGTTTTTCGCTAAAAATAAAAGAGTTATCACGATATGGAGCGATATGCGGCACGAGTTAATTCCTAATTTGTTTGTGCGTGGTGCAGCCTCAAGCGGTAAAAATGTTATATTACCTGAATTTGATATTACGAGGATCGATAAGATAATTAATGGTTAATCCTCTCAAGAAAGTGGCAGTGCGGGACAAACGCCACCAAACAGAAAACTCGCGGTTGAAGCCCGCCATTTATCGTTATTTAGATAAACGATTAGGAAAAAACAATTATGAACGAAACAAGAATCACGGCAATCGCTACAGCCGAGAGGGGCGTCCTGATTTAGAAATAATATATAAAGGAAAAACTTATTATTTTGAGTTGAAGGATCCCCGTGGCGAATTATCGTCTGCGCAGTTGAGCACGATTGCGCGTTACGAAAAACTTGGAACAACGATTCATGTTATTACCACGCTTGAGGAATTTAAGAAAATATGGGAAGAAAAGTGCGAAGAAGTCAAGATCACTTGAGTATTGACATTTAATCACATATAATATAAGGAGAAAAGGAGAGAGATATATGAGAGATTATAAATGGTTCTTTGATTCAATTGAAGAACATGTTACAGGTTTTAATAAACACTTACAGGAAGAAATTGATGGGTACAGCAACAGTATTGCCGAGCACTCCGAAGGCTTAGAAGTCTTGACTGCCGCCAATGCCTGTCCAAACATCCGCAAACAATTTGAAACGATTATTGAGCGGCATACCGTGGCGCTCGCGGAGCGCGAGAAACACTTGAGCGGTGCTAACGAATCGTTTGCGAAAGTGTTATCTTTGAGAACAGAGGTGATTGACAAAAAGAGCGCCAAGTTTATTGAAGCGATGGCAGCTATTTTACAATTAACACCTCCGGAGGAAACGGATAAAGAAAGGAGCGAATAAAATGGTAACTGATTTATTAACAACAATCGTTTTAAAAGTTATTGAGGAAAAACCAATTGTTCGCATTAACGACGTATGGGTAGCAGTAAACGAAATACAGTTCGGTTACAGCCGTGCTAAAGTATTAGAAGTATTACAAGCGCTCGGGTTTGAAAAACGTCACGTAATGTTATATGACAAAAAAGGCAGAAGTAGCACGCTCACGTGTTATGTGCGTGGCGAATTTAATCCGGAAGATAAGCCTTTAATTGGTCCTATCATCAAAAATAGCGAGTTAAATAAGCGTTTTGCACGCGAATTTTTAAAAGATTTAAAAGACCGTTTTATCAAGGAACAATTACCTGCGGCATTAAAAATTGACCCGCCGTTTTTTGATCTCAACGAGGTCGACGGGAAGCTCACGTTCTTTTTTACTCGGGAAAAATTACGAAAGATACTTTCACTCACGTGGTATACGGAGGGAAAAACAACTCGTAACGGTGTCTTAATACTTGCGCGCACTATCGGGCAACTATCTGAAGATTTTTATTTCAGAAAAAATACTTATTTTAAAAATGCAGCCAACGAGAACCGGGCACGGATTGAAGATAAATTAATTTATCAATATACTTTTAAATAAAGAAGTATATGGCTTGACCTTTTATCAATTATGTTATATAATTATAATATAAGAGAGAGGTAAAAACATTATGAATAACAGTATTATTATTAGATTGAACGGCGAAGAAGCGTTAGCACTTTTAGTGCAAGGCGACCGCTATTTAATAAAAAAGTGGGTTCCTTTTAATAATTATAAGGGCTGGGTATATGTCTATATTGACCACCACCAGCCCTTTTTTGCAAAAAATAAGGACAGTTATGAACTAACACCTCACGCGGAAGGAGCTTTAAACGGTAAAATTATCATGCGTTTTTGGTTTGAACATTACGAAATGTTTAATACGGCGCAAGGTAGCCCCCGTATATACGTGTCTAACCACGTCGATGATAAATATTACTTACACAAATACGGCGCGTGTGATATGTATGCCTGGCAAATAGAAAGAGCCGAAATCTTTGAAACACCGTTTGAGTTGGAAGATTTTACCTACAAACGCAGCGGTAAAGAATTAGTTTTAACAAAGGCCCCTACGCTTTATCGCTTTATAAAACTACGAGAGGTTACAAATGCTGCGTAAACAGGCTGTTATTTATAACACGTTATACGAGCCGCAAAAGCGGTTTGTTGATGAGTTAATCGACAAACAGGGTGCATTAAAACCACGTGCCGAGGCTTTCAAGTGGGGCTTTTTCTTAAAAATGGGTTTTGGTAAAACAAAAATTATGACCGCGATGGCGGAGCTACATAAGGCAGATTTGATTTTGATTACTACGGAAAAAAGTAAGATGCTCGAACGCGACAACGAAGGCGAGTTCCCAGCAGAACTGGCTGCTGCAGGGTATAAAACTTTTTACAGTGACAAGATGGGATCCAAAAAGTATGAACGCGAATTTTTGGACGCACTCGACAAGGGCGAGAAAATTGTTTATATGTTTAATTGGGCGCAAATTAATGCTAAAAAAGGTTATAGTATATTAAATTGGATCGTCGGCGGTTTGGATTCGTTAAAATCCCCAGATCGTCGCAAATGGCTCGAGAACGAATATAACAAAAGCGATAAAACATTAACTTTTGACAAATTCATTAATAACAAAGGCCCACAATATAATAACATCGTATGGATCATGGATGAGGCTCATGCGGTGAACAATAAGAGCGCGCGCTTGTCTAAAACCGTTAACGGGATGTTGTATAACAAAAATGTTCCCGGATTACAAATAACACGGAGTAATTATTTTCGGGAACGAATCAAGGCCGTTTATTTGGGCACTGGTACACCGATGACTGGTAAATATTATGAAAATTATTATTGGCTCTTAACTGTTTTAGGGCACCGCTGGGGCGAGACACCGCTTGAGGTTAATTTATATGAAGAACAAGCGCGGTTGGTTATCGATGCGAACAGCGGGCGACAAACAAGTGAGCTGGTTGAAACTTGTATTGGTAAGGGGGTTCCACCAGCAATTCCAACAGTTAATCGGTATAATAAGCGGACCTATCGAATAGAGACGCGTAAATTAAGTGCATACGAATATTTTGTCGATCGCTACTGCGTTATTAATGAAGAAACGAAAGTGTATGACCCGGACGCATTAAGTATTACAGGGTTTAAGCGCATACCGGAATTATTAGATATTGTCGAACATTATGCGTTCTTTGGAGAAACAGCTAAACACTTTGAATTACCACCGGTTATGACGGAGATAAAATGGGTGGTGCCCGGAGCAGGTTATAAAAGGCTATTTGACAAAAAAAGTCCTCACTATCTTCGGTTTGAGGATAAAGAATTAACCTCGGCCGCGGAAATATATTTACGGAGCCGCCAAGCATTGAGCGGTTTTATGGGTAACAGCGAGCATTACGTTTTTTATAGCGAGGAGCGCACTCTGCAGTTACGCGACTTCTTGATGCGCGAACGAAGCAACTATATTATATTCTATCACTGGGATCCGGAGTTATATGCGATTGTTGATGCGGTTCAACAAGCAGGCTATAATTATGATATTTATAAAGGTGACCTGAAAGAATACGAGGTTTATAAGAATTATGAAAAGGGCGAAGGAAACGTTGTAATAGCGAATATTGCGAGCGGGGCGAAAGCGCTCAACCGACAAAAGTGGAACAGCGTATTGTTTTATTCTTTACCATCAGTATACGCGCTCTATGAACAAGCAATCGGACGTGTATTACGTTTAGGACAAACCGCCGAACGCGTTTTCGTAGGTATATTTCTCGCAAAAGGAACGGTTGATGAATATATTTATAATAATTTAATTAACGGCCGCGATTACACCGAGCAGGCTTTCGCGCGCGATTTCCTGGATCAAATAAAATAAAAACAGATAAAATAACTATATTGCTTGACCTTTGATAACTTATTATATATAATTAATATATAGAAAGAAGGAGAATAACTAAATGACATACGAAAAATTAAACATTGAAGAATTATTAGCAGAACTCGAAGCCTATCGGTGGCGAGATAAAAAAGCGGCTATCTTAAAAGAATTAGACCTTAGATATTATCTCACAGATTACAGAAGAGATAAAATCATAAATGCATATGAAGCAAACCGCCTATTTACATTGATTGATTTACTAAACATCAACAAAGAGGCCGATGACTTAATAAGTAAAGGTTATACGTTTGATGAAATCATTAGAGCGGTTAGAGAATGGGTTAAAGAGCGCTTGGATGAAATTGAAAAGGAAAAGGAAGACGACAATGAATAAAGAATTAGAAGCATTACAAAATCTCCGCCATGTATTACGAGATGATTTTGGGTTTCCGTTTAATTTAACGCCTGAATATGGTATTATTTTACAAGCACTCAAACGCAACGAGCCTATGAAAGTTGATTTAGAAACAAAGTATGCTCTACCATACAGCGGAACATATTATGACTGCCCCAAGTGTGGGAAACCACTTATAAAAAGACATTATAACTATTGTCCTGATTGTGGACAAAAATTAGATTGCGGGGACAATTATGAATAAAAAAACTAATAAGTTGTATCAGAATCTATAAATTCGGGGTTGGGATAATCTATGTCGTTGACACGAGAGAGGGAGATTAATTATGAACGACTTAGTAATGTTCAAAGTGGAAGCCGGTATCAGACGTTACACTGACCAGACCGGGTCATCTTTATATTTTGATTACCGAAAAACATATAGAGGAAAATATAGTATAATAAAAGAAAAGGAGGCGAGATAATGGGTTTTAGTTATCATACAGGAAAAACCATTTTGGTAACAAACGCGGCGCCTGGTGGTATTAAAAAAGGAATATTACTTAGCCGGCCATACAAACGTGAAGGATACCACATAAAATACGTTGACGTGCGTATCGACGGCGGGACACGCCGAGTGGGTATTAATCGTATAGTTAAAGACAAAGGAGTGCTTAAGAAATATGGATGTGAATATTGAGTTAATGGAATCGTTAAAGAAAGAACGCGCTAAATTGTTAGCACCTCTTTGTGGTCTAAAAGAGCCTTATCGGGGCGACGAATTAGCAGCGATCGACAAAACGATTGCGTATTTAGAAACTATCATAGAAAAAAAGGAGTAAGTATTATGTTAAAAGGATTTACTAACAACGACCAACTTATTATGTTGGACACGCTCGACGAATTTGTGACTTTCCTTGATCAAGAATGCGGTGGCATTTTTGTTCAAAAAGAATGGATTGAAGAAACGGTAGATAATGTTTCTGGTTATGTTTATTACCGCGGGACAACCCCGGTCGCGTTTGCCAACACGGTTGTCTTAACGGAATTTATGTTAAATGCAGAGCCGTGGCTGGTGCAAGATCGGACAACGTTTGCCACCGAATTTCAAAAAGAATTAATTGCGGCGCTCGGGGCTAGTGACGCGCTAATCGAGGACGCGGTTTCGCAAGTGACGAACGCGTTAGAAGAGCGTGCCACGAAAGGCGAGTTCCTTCGCACCGGTTACAGATTTATTACAAACAAAGAAAAAATTGAAGAATAAAGAGGCGAGCGGTTCTTAATAACTGAAAAATAGCGCCTTTTGATAGGTTTTAACAAAGATTTTTATGTTCTATATGATTTTATATACCTCCAGCTAAAAATCTTTGTTAAAACCTATTAAAACAAAAACATATAAAATAACCATATTGCTTGACCTCTGACAACTTATTATATATAATTAATATATAGAAAGAAGGAGATTAATTATGAGAGATTTAGTAATATTCAGAGTGGATGATAGTATCAGGCGCTACGCTGACCGAACCGGTCGTCTTTATATTTTGATGACCGAAAAGCACACTGAGGAAAAAATTAAGGATTATTATGAGATAGAGCCCTCGGAAAAAATGTTTTATGAAACGCGTTACACTTTTGTGGGGTACGAGAGGAATAAAACCTTCGAGGTAAAAGGCACAAGTTACACAGGCGACTGGCTCGTGCTGGATTATTGCGCACCGTATTTAGATTAAGATTTTATAAAAAAAGATAAGAAAAGAAAATAAATCAAGGGCGTGCTTAAAAAAAAAAAGACCAACAAAGGTCTTTTTTTAATGGTATTTTGGCAAGGAGAAAAAAAAAAGGAAAA
>JALOAG010000027.1 GCA_023228875.1 Bacteroidia bacterium
AGCTAAGATGGATACAATTTCATCCTCTTTATAGAGATGGTGTGCGCTCGTAGCTCAGCTGGATAGAGCACTGGTTTGCGGTACCAGCGGTCACACGTTCGAATCGTGTCGGGCGCACCATACTTAAACTCCCTCAACAACGAACTTTCAAAGACTTTTATAAACTAACTTTATTTTTAAGAATTGAATTATTCCCACTTTTACTCCCACTTTTGTTTGTTATAATTTAAGAGAAAATTTTAAAAAAGAATGTGTGTACTTTAGTTAGTTACTTTTGTTTATATTTGAATATCATCATATTTACTTGATATTTGCACTATGTCTATGAGTGTTTGTCTATCCATTTTTAAGCGTAATTTTCTTATAGCTTGTTTGTAAGTCTGTTCGGCTATTGACTTGCTAATCCCTAGCGTTTCGCCTATCTCTCTAAAAGTTGGCATCTGATTAGACTGTGATTTCGGTTTCATCATAAGCTGGATTTACTACGATACTAATATCTGTCAATGTTTCAAACTCATGTATAGTTCTAATCATCTCACGACCGTATGGAGTCCATGAGTCACTCTTAACTACAAAACTAAATGACATTTTATTCACATCGTCTCTTTTAATCAGTTCGATAATATCCGCACCTCTTGAAGTTTTAGCTACATCAAGATTAAACTCTAAACCTCTCTCTGTTGCTATGAGTTGTAAAGTGCCACTCTCTGTACTCCCTAAAACATCTTGCGCATCTCTTGAATGATTAACTACTGCAATAACAAGCGGATTGCTTTCAAGTACATTGTAAAATGCCTCTGGCTCTATTATTTCTCTAAAACCGCCTATATCTTTTGACAACTTATTAACGGGTGCAGCTAATCCGCTAATCTTATAATCTTCTATTGTAAACTCGCAAACATTGCATCTCATTTTTACGCTCCTATTTGTTTTGGTGTTGGCTGTGCAACTGTTGGTGTTCCAGCAGGTGCGAATAGTTTATCTTCGCCTTTTATCTCTTTGTAGTTTAATCTTAATCTTGCCTCGTTTGGTGTCAAGATTCCACCTGCTACCGCTGATGTCAAAGTATTAATCTTTTGTTCAAAACTTCCCTCTATAAACGAGCTTGTATCAAAACTCATATTAGCAGTTAATTTAAGATTAATTTCCTCTTTAATGCTGTTTAAAAGTGGGCTAATTGTCATCTTTAAAAATTGAAGATTTGCTTCGACTGCATTTGAGTATGTCGCTAAACTATTGTCAAGCATTGAAACGGGTAAATTAAATATCTGAGCGATTTCTTTAAGTGAGGCTTGTTTAAGTGCCACTAAATCACTATCTACTAAACTATTAACCGCTTTGAGTTCGTGTAATTCCATACCATCTGCAAGTACTGGCACCGCTCCGCTGTTCTTAGTTCCTTGATATGCTGTTTTAAATGCAGTTTTTAATTCATTGATTGCATCTTGTTTGAGGTTTTTAAGTGTACTAATCCACAAACTAGGTCTTGAAGCATTAACTAAGTAGTTACCCTCGTATTCACTCATCGCCTTAACTCTACTAAATGAGTTTGTGAAATTACTTAGTGAGCTGTAGCCGATTTGTCCTAAATTGTCTTTAGATATGTTTTTGAAGTGAAGCATATTTTCTGGATAGATTTTTTCTGCTCCATGCTGATAATATACGATATTCATATAATCTTTGTCGTACATCATTGTTACATTTTTCGGGTCAAGTAGTTTATAAATACCTTTACCCTCAATCTTTGCAAAACTATTTCCATGAAGTAGAATATTTTTAGTGATTGTATTCGTCCATGTAAATAGACTCATATTACTTTGAGGCTCACGACCTAAAGGGCTGTTTTCTTGCGTTGCACTTGCTACCGCATTACTAATCATTGAAACGGCACTAAATACCGCTGGTATATTCATAGCATCGCCATTTGTCAAGTCATCAAAATAACTGCCTACTGTAGTAGCTGAATAGCTGCGTATCTCTTCTTTTTTCTTAAACATTTTAAACATAATAATCCTTTTATATAATTGCAAAACTTACGAGGTCATCGTCATAAGCCGCTAAATCTTTCTCTGCTAAATAAGCCGCCATTGCAAGTGCCACCGCTGTATCAATTTTTGAATTTTCACTTCTCTTCATAAGCTTTTTATTTCCTGCTGGGTCTTCTATTACGATACAGTTTGAGAGTCCATAACCTAATAAAAAGTTTCCATTATGTGCGATTTTCTTCTCATAAATCATATTCTCTAAAGCTGATACATAACTCGTAAACGAAATAAATCCTTGTCGTAATTTTTCAACGGGTGCGCTGTAACCTTGCTTGTCAAATTCTCTTTGTATCTCATTCCATTTGTAGGTATCTACTCCGATATTAACTACATCAAAGTTTGTTAATATGTCTATGAATTGAGCCGCCATAAATTCCCAATCAAAAGTAATACCTGGACTAAGAAGTAAGTGTTCTTTTTTATCCATGCTTAATGCTTGTAATGGTACTTTTAAGCGTGTTGCATTATCTTCTAAACTATCTTTTGCGCTGAATGTGTACGGTAAAGCTTTGTAATCATCTGCGCCAACTCTCACAACTACTACTAAACTTGTAAGGTCATATCTGCCTAAAGATAAATCTATGCCTACGACTGCTGGAAGTCCGTAATAGTCTGAGTATTCAAAATCTTGTTTTATAGCTCTCCAATCACTCGCTTGAATGAAGCTTTTATCTGCTGAGATTTTTTGATTCATCATAAAATTTAAGAAGTGTGCTTTTTTACTTGGTATGTTCTTAGCTTGTTCTGCATAAGCTCTCATACTATCAACTGATAAAAAGTGTCCTAAAGCTGGGTTTGCAAGTTTCCATATCTCTGGGTCGTCCATGAGTCCAGCGTGTCCCTCTGGTGCTGTGTAGTAGATACAATATACACTTTCATCAAGATTGTCTTTGTACTGCTCTATCATTTGATTAAAATAGTAAGTATCTGATGCGCCAATAGTTGAGATATGAATACACAAACTATCATCATAAGCACCCTGAGAACTCATAAGGCTCTCTGGGAATGCTGAGTCTTCTTTGAGATTTGCAGTTTCATCGTGTACATAAAAATATAAACTTCTACCTAAAGCATTTGAGGCATCGGCACTTAAAGCGGTAAACTCACAACCATTTGACATATTGATAATAAGTTTTTTAGAGTCAATTATCTTTAATCTTGTTTGTAGTTCTGGGCTAAACATAATAAATTTTTTCATAAGATTATAAATAAGTGCCGCTTGGTCACGACTTCTTGCACCTGATGCGATTTGTGCGTTTGGCTTTGCAAGTCCTTTTACTGCCATTAGTGCAAGTAAAATGATTGCTATTGTCGTACTCTTTGCGTTTTTACGTCCTAAACTCATCAAAGCTAACTTAACTACTCTTTTACCGTTTCGTGTCTTAAATACCTCTCTAATGAAGTCTATTTGATACGGTATAAGCTTTATATCTTCGCCAACTTTTGCACCCTCTGGCACTTTCAAGCTTTGAGCGAATTTGATAATCTTATCGGCTATTGAGTAATCGTACATATTAATCTAATAAGCCGTCAAGTTCTGATTTTTCTTCATCGAGTGGATTTGTTTTTGCTCCATGTCGCACTCTTGAACTTGGCGCAATACCTAACTTTTGAGAGGTCGTGCTTAATGCTCCCGTAGCTTTTGAGATAATGCCTACTAATCTGTTACCCTCTGCCGTTGCTAGGTCGTACTCTTCTAATTGTTTATATGCACCGTCACTAATAATTTTTAGTTTGATATACTCCATAATAAGAGTTCTATCACTCTCTATAAAATAATCTGGTTTCATGCTTTTAACAACTTCATTCCATATTTTAAGCTCGGCAGCTCTTAACTTATTTAATGGTTTCAAATATTCTTTTTGAAATACATTTTCATCGAGTTTGTTCGTTGTTACTTCTTTTTTTCGTGCCATGTTGTTTCTCTCCTTTTACATTTTATAAATTTGTTGTGATTGGGGTCGGTGTAGCAACTCATCCCCAATTATTCAAAACGACGGGGGGATAGTTTGTTCCCCACGACTTCCATACCTAGCAATAAGCTGTCTAAATCTTCATCTAGGATAAATCCATCTATACCACGACTAAACTCTCTTCCTGAGTACTTAATCGAGGCATAATCACTCTTAAAGTGTTCGTGTGCGTTTCTATTGTCGTAATGCTTTGTAATGTCTGAATGGCATTGAGTACAAACACTAAAAAGATTGTCTGTATCAAAAAAATCATCGTATGCTTTGGCTGGTATGCAATGATCTACCGTAGTAGCGACCTTGATAACTCCTACATTCTGGCATCTAATACAAAGAGGGTGTTGTCTTAACACTTCTAAGCGTATTGTCTTCCATCTGTGAGAGTCATAAGGTCGCATAGTATTAAGCCTTTTGGATTAAGTGCTTAACTGCTGCTGGATTAAGAAGAGTACCATCAAAACGAGCTGATGCTTTGTAACCTATTTCATTAGTCTCTTGATACAGTTCGTTAAACTTGAATAGTGAGATACCCTCAATATTTCTAACAATATACTTGCTAAAGTCTCCAAACAGTACCGCTTTAAGTCCTGCTGTCATATCTGGCATGAATGGGTTTACTATGATAGGCTTATCGTGTAGTGTCTTACCTTTCACTAAATAGTTACCTTGTCCATCTTTTAGCTTACGAACTTTTAAGAGTGTAGCTTTGTTCATCATATAAGAACCATTATCACCATAAGCATCATCAAGGCTAAACTGTAAGTCTAGTAGCTCGTCGGCTGTTACTGCTGTTGTAGCTGCTGCTGTGAGTCCTAGAGTAGTTTGAGTAATGATACCACTTGGTTCTGTTGTACCTGCTCCGATAGTCATATCTTTGTTAAGCTTACGTGCGATACGTTCTGAGAGTGCATCTATTACAATCTGTTCAATGTTTACCGCTGAGTCTTTTACTAACTCATTAGATATTTTGATGATACCTGAGTCGTAAACAAAAGCACCGAGATTAATTGAGCCGAATACAACATCTGGTCCACTTCTGCGGGAATCAGTCTCACTTTTAATTACTGCCTCGTTTGCTGTATCATCCATTGTAGGATAAGATAAATCTCCACCCGTTGAAGTTGTGATACCTGAAGCCGCCGCTAACATTCCGCTATAAGCTTTCATACCTTTAATTACTTGATTAGATACTTGACTTCCTACTGTGAAAGCTCCCGAAGCATTTGTTAAAGTGCTTTGAGTTCTTACCTCTTCACCTTTCAACCATGAACGGAACTCGCTCACTGCATTATCTGAATGAACCTCGATTGCTGTCTCAACTGATAAAGCTCTTGCCTCTTCGATACGGTTAATCTCTCCGTCAATCTCTTTCACTCTTGCTGATGCTGAGTCAAAGTTTCTTTTTTCTTCGTCTGTCATACCTTTACCAGCTGCACGTTCTGTACCTGCAATAGTACTCATTGTTTTTGTGAGAGTCTCTCTCTCTGCTCTAAGTTTTTTTAACATGTTCTAATCCTTTTAAAATTGTTCTTTACATAGTAATTCAAAAGAGACATTTTTCTCATCTTTATTTATTACCGCTGTTATGTTGAATATGCGCCCATCGAATAAAACCCTATCATTTGGCTTTATATCTGTGACATATCGCATAAAAACTTTGTGTGTGGTTTCGTTTACGATTGCCGCACCGCTTATGATGTCTTTGCCACTTATCGGATTTACAGATGCTCTCTGTGTGGATAATGTCGCCCACTCCTGAATCACCTCACCAAAGTCATTCGTAGTTTCTGAATATCTTTGTATAACTATTTGATGTCGTAAATCTCCCGCTCTCATATAACTACACTCATTTCCATATCAAGCAAAAATTTAATTCCCATCGGTAACTCTGTAATATTCAAAGTGATTTCATTTTCTCTGAATGAGTACCATGTACCAATAAGAAGTAATTTAGCTTGTTCATGCGATTTGTTGAGATTGTTATAAGTTGAGTGAGTATACGAAGCGATTGAGTGTTCTGCTGCATCTGAGTAGTGAGTGATTAATGTATCATCTAAGCTATGCTCTACATATAAATGCTGCTTTATGATTGATAGCTCCATGTTCTCCCCTTTTAATGTCAGATTGTAATATCTGAATTAATTAATATAATTATAGCCTTATTTAAGATAAAAAGATAGCATTTTGTAATGTATTATAAGTTGTTTGTCATATTTTAGTTATAATTGATGATTTTTCTTTGCAATTTGTCATTATATTTGATATAATATGAATGTTTAGGGGGCTGATAACCCTCTTTTCACTCCTTTATTTGTATAAGCTTTTTGTTTATGCGCCTCTCTTAGTTGAGAGGTACAATCAGAAAGTAGTAATTCTCACTCTTGGTTTTAAATCTGACACTTTCATTACTAGCTTCTCTTTTTCTTTGAGAATATGCTTATAAAGTTCTTTTTTGCTTCCTACAAAATCAAAATTTAACTCCATAGTGCTATAGTCTTCATTAAAAATAAAAACTTTGCCCGTTTGTGTACATTGCAAAATTGCATGAACTTTTATAGCTTCATAATCATCTGCTGCATCTGCGCAATAAAGTCCTTTTGGCTCTGATAGTAAAATCATGTCAATATGGTCGCCCTCTGCTGTTGTGAGATTAATACTTCCATTTTTAGTGATTGCATCTTGCAACTGTTTTTCAAATTCTGCTCTGATATTTTTCATCTTTTTTTGTCCTTTTTATTGTAAATGTGTTCATTAGCCGATGTCATAATATAAGGCTAACATTAACCCCTAGAGGCACCTATTTTAGGCATGTGTTCATTAGCCGATGTCACTATGGCTATACCCACATTACTTAGATACATATCTTCTAACAGTTGAGAGAGAAATATCCAAAGCATTAGAAATATCTTGAAGAGTTTTTCCATTAGCTTTAAGTGACATTGCCTCATCTCGTTTATGTTGAGATTTGTCTCTTTTTATCTGCGCTGTTTTCAAAGCTCTATCATGTAAACTTTGTTTAAGTTCTTCATCTGATAACTTTATTTTCCAGCTACTTCTATCAAGTTCAAATATGGCTCTCACTTTCCTATTCAATTCTCTATGCTTGTATCCAAACACACACTTGATATTAAAATTAAGTGCCATTGCCATAACTGCCTCAAAGTGCAACATATTTTCATAATGAAGCCTCATCGCATATATTGTCAAAGAACGCATAAACTCACTTTTTTCTTTTGGATAAAGTGGTTTTTGATATTTCACAAACTCTGTGAAATGTTTGCCTAATTCTGTAATGGTATAGACACGACCTGTAATCTCATACGGTTCATAATCTATAAACTTTATGCTCGGAGTTAATTTCTGTATCTGTACCTTGATAGAAGATACTCTTTGCCACTCTTTCCAGCTTTGAGGCATATACTGAAAATGGTATAATATGTTTAGAATTTTTGTACCATCCATTTTAGTAAGCCATCTTTTATGAGAGGGTGGAGGCAGTCCCCATATCTCACTATCAAAGTCAGATACTATGTTAAGGCTGATTCCCCACTGCATCTATAGTGCCTGAGAGTTTTTTGAGATAGTTTGTCGCTCTCTCAATATTCTCTGGTGTCATGTTGAGCTTTCTTTTAAAATGCTTACCCTCTGATAAATTCTTCCATTCGATTAGCTCTATACCTTTATTTTTAATCTGAGTAAAATACTGATTAGTGTTTGATGCGAATGCATCTGAACTAATAAGAGTTTCGCCTTTTAAAAACTTTTGTAAAATTTTTGCTTTATGAGTTAGTTTTTTCTTTGCCATGCTAAACCGCCTTTACGACTGCATGACTCTCGAGCCATTTGTCTAATTCGATACGGTCATATCTCACGAATCTACTGCTAAGTTTTGAATATGGTATCTTACCTTTCATTCTCATAGTAGCCTGTGTTTGTTTAGCTATTTGATAGCCACCTTCGCTTGTAGGCTTTGCAACATCATCTGGTGTTAGCCATCTACTTAAACCATTCATTTTATTCTCTTTTGCTCTCGTTAGCTACTCGAAAGGCTTGTTTGAATTTTCGAATTCGATAAGAGAATTAAAGCATTAGTGAGGTTGAAGTGGTATTTATAAATAATCTTAATTAAGTTTAGAATAAACCTTAAACGAGTTTAAGGTTTGAAGTATTTGCGGTGTAATAAGTGTTTTTGAATTTAAGAATTATTTTTTTATTTGTAGTATTTCAGTATAAAGTTCTTATAATCTTCATCATGAATTTGGCTTGTAATTTTATATTGTCGTTCTTTTAGCTCTCCAAACATAATAGTAATAAAGATATTTGCATATTTTTCAAGGGCTACTCGTTTTTTTATATCAAGATGTTTTTTAAATATTTGTACTACATAATAAAATTGTGTTTTCATTGCTGTTTCAAAACCTATTTCTTTGATTAAATTTCTTACTAAAATATTAGATTCAATAAGCTGTATTACAAAATATGCTTTTTCTAATTCATCCCCCCAAAAAAAGATACCGACATTTGTTTTGTTAAGTATCTCGATGCCTATTCTTATATCAGGTATTCTTTCAGCAAGTTTATTGATTCTCATTGTGAGTTTATTTATATCTGCTGGTGGTATCATATACATTTCTCGACTTTTTATATCCTCTATTTTTGCACTTAAGTTATGAAAATCATTGTCTTCTACAAGAAGATAATCAATTAGATTACCTTGTTCCGAAATATACTTTATCCATTTAGCTATCATTTTACCACCTCAATATCAATAATATTTTCAAGCTGTTTATTAGCATCTTGTGAGCCTTTCAAGTGATTAATGCTTCGGTAGTGTTTATCTACGGTATCAGCTCTAGTATGTCCTAATGAAGCACTTAAAACAGTTGCAGCCGTGCCACTCTCTCCCAATGCTGTAACAAGTATATGTCTAAAATAGTGCATTGTAAGTTCTGGCATATTTGCATCTTCTTGTATCTTTGCAAGTTGTTTTCGTGGTGGGTGTAGTTTCTTGCCTGTTATAGGAGATTTAAATATAAGCCCTTGATTATCTTGTAATTTAAGAAGAGGCTCTTTAATCGGCTCTGGCAAGTCATAAGTTTGGTCGTTGCCTATCTTATTATTTTCAGCTTGTATCGTGTATCTGTTATTTGCAAAATCAATATCACTCCATTTCAAACTTGCTATTTCGTTCCATCTTCTACCAAATAAAGCAAATAAAAATAATGCTCTGTAAAATGGGTCATCTTTATATCGCTTTTGAATAACATTATAAAGTAGTGATAGTTTTTGAGTTCCATCTTTAACTTCTTTTTTATTCTTTTTTTTGTTTGGGATATTGATTGTCGGAATTTTATTTAGTGCTCCGTTACTTTCTGCATATTTTAAAATCGGCTTGAGTGTTTGAATTAAAACTTTTTCAATGCTCCGTGTGGAGTTTCCATTTTCGTTTTGTTTACTGTGTCCTGTATTTTCCATTGAGTGCCGAATCGTATCAATGTCATTTTCAATGATACGGCTTACTTTTTTCTTACCGATAAATGGCTCAATGTATAATTCATATAATCTTTTTCTTGCCTTTGTCCAATCTGTAAAAAGTAATTTTTCTTTTTCTTCATCACTAAGTTTTGACTCTTTAATATGTTTTAGTTCATCTTTTGAGAGTTCTTTACTTGTACATTTTTTAGTGAAGTATTCTTTTGCTATGTAATTGAGAGGTGTATCAGGATTAAAAGGATTTTCTAATTCGATTCGCTTTTGCTCTTTGTATGTTTCCGCTTCTTTTCTGGCATTGTCTTTTCTTACTTTTGGTGTCCATGTCTTCTTTGAATAATCTAAGACGAATGTGTACTCTTTGCCAACTGTTTTAAATCTATAATAAAACTTAGTAAAATCTTTATTAGCTCTTAATCCTCGTAATCCGTTAACATTTACTATTTCATACTCTTTTGGAACTGCCATAATATTTCCTTCAAAGTGGGATTCCCACTTTTACTCCCACTTTTTGATAAATTTATTATATCATAAATAATATCAATAGAAATACAAAACAGCTAAACAAGTGCTTAAATAGGGTTTTAAGTATCTTAAGAAATAATAGCTCATAAGTTTGCGGTACCAGCGGTCACACGTTCGAATCGTGTCGGGCGCACCATACTTAAACTTCCTCAACAACGAACTTTCAAAGATTTTTTCAAACTCTACAAATACTTGAACTATTATCAATGTCACTAAAAGTCTCACCATTAAAGACTGACTTTAGTGTTAGCTTCTAAGGCTTTTGCATCAACCCATTTTGCATAGTGTCCAATTAACATCTTTAAAGAACCATCACCTAGCAAATTTTCGATTTCTTACATCGCTAATCCAAGCAGTAAGTGCAACATATAGTTAAACTGCTGCGTACATTTTTGTAATTGTGTCAAAAATACTTCTGCTGTTATCCTCTTTTCTTGCATCAATTCTAATGTAAATAGCAAAATAAAGTTGGTATTTTTCAGGTACAATGTCGCCCATATTTTAATTAAAAACAGAAGGATTAAGTGATGCCATCAATTAGCTTGAGTAAACAGATTAGTATAGGATTTGCAATTATCCTATTGGCTATGATTATCATGGGTGTTATTGCTATAAGTAGCATGTCAAAGGCTATTTCAAATTCAAAAACACTT
>JALOAG010000028.1 GCA_023228875.1 Bacteroidia bacterium
CGGCGAATTAGCTGTGGAGGATAACCTTTAACAATCTCTTCACATCGATTTTGAATAGCTGCAGAATCCAACTCTAAGAGCTTTTCTGTCTTCCTAACAACTGGGCAAAAGGATCGGGGTCCGAGAAGGTTGTTCACTACCCGATGGCGTGTGGATCGTTCCCCATTCTGAATAGTGAAGTATTCATTAGTTTCCAGTGCATTAATATAATTGCCACTGTTCATATCATCAATAGGAAGGTGCTTTCCTAATAAAAACTCATAGAAAAACCAGATCCTTCGAGCATACTTGCCAGTGGGTTTTGATGTTATATATTTGATGAGTTCTTCAACAGGTATCTTCTCAAAAATTTGTGCCAGCAAGGTTAGATTTACCCCATCATATTTGATTGCAAACTCTAGGTGGTCACTAATCGTCTCTCCAGGCCAATATTGGTTTCTGAACATCTCATCTACAAAACCATCCTCTATTTTTGAAAAGTGTGTACCAGTAGAAGAAACTGTCGATCTATGCCAGTTGGGAATACTTACTATTCCAAGTTTTTCAATGAGATATGAATATCCTGCAAATCTATTGTCAGAAACAAGTATTTCCATGGTCAAACCTCATTAAATTGGTATTATGGTGTAAATATAAGTACAAAACACCGCCATGTCAACAAATATTAATATTTATGACCACATTGCTGTATTTTTCATTATTTAACACCGCTAACAAACTAAAACACTTACAATCCTGTAAATTTGATTATTTAGAGACCTGCAATTTTAAAAATAGATGTATATTCAATTTTTCTCTTTGCATTTAACAATCCCTCTTAGATTTGTGACTAAGTAACGACAACAAAAATTTACAAAAAATAAAGTTCTACAACTATATTGTTAGTTTTAGAGGGGCAGAAATAAATAACTTTATCAGTAAGGTTTACATAAATAGAAGTCCCATCAAGAGAGTTGTTTACAACGCACTTTTAAACCTGTTTCCACGTCCCAAATCCATTGTAATTCTGAATCAAGCTAGCAAATGGGGATGTATAAGGATAATATTTATAAATTATGAAGCAATTATTCTTACATACCACAGGCCTGTAACAAATATCATTAGATTCTTCCATATTTTTACAAAAACTATTACTTTTTAGTGCTTGTCAGTAAAAGTACATATGCTTCTACCAAGTTGATTATCTATAAATACCAATACACACCTTTCTTTCCCTTTTTGTTTCTAAAGGGAATATTTTACTTTGATCGAGTGTAAGCTTCAACTCGTCTCCAGTTCCTTAGCCCACTAATAGCTGTAATACTATTGTTGTTGTAATAAAAACTCCTTTCTAACAAGCTAATATTAGAGTTAGTTTGTTGCTAACCTCCTTGCTCTTTTATAATAAACTTTCCCCCATTAAAATATGCTTCACCAATTTGACTACTAATATCTGACTAAAATTAGTAAATCTAATCCATTAACTTTATTTTGTGTTATCTCTAATAAACGTTACCTGTTCATCCTTTTTGTTTCTTCTTTGAGCATACCTTAACATCATATTTTGGTTGAGGTAATCACCTTTGAAAAGCTTGTTGAGATATAGGGGTGAATATAACAATTTTTTTATAAATACACAGGCTACTTTTCCTTAAGAAACCCTTAGTGCTATTAACTCTCTCTTATTTTTATTTCCCAATATCCATATCGCTTACCCCCTTTGCGTTCAATAACTCTCTTTTCGACCATATCAGACATTGTACGCTTTATAGTGGCAAGAGAGACTTCAAGCTGCTGTGAAAGCTTGGTTTGGTTGATGTGGGGATTCTTTTTTATCTGCGAGAGTATCTTTATTCCCAAAGTATCATCCAAAGTATCATCATGAGACTTTGGAACTTTGGGAGGACCAACTGTTGAGGTAGCTGCCTCATGTAAAGGAACAATGATTCTGAACACATCCCCTTCACTGAAAGTTGGTTCAGCACCGCTATACAACTTTGTATATTTATATGTATTGCGCATTCCTGAACCTAACTCATCTGCCAAGCCAACTTCACGAAACACTTTTGAAATCGGAGGATTCTTGGGAAATGGTTCGAAGGCAGAGGGATCCAAATTCCCGAAGCCATGAGAGCGATTACCATTTTCAGTAAAAATACGATCTTTCTCAATGACAAATTTTGCAACATAGGCATTTGCATAATCTCTGTGCGCAAGCGAGTTAGATACAATCTCACGAAGGATTTTATCTCTGGCGCTGATACTCTGTATCCCTTCTGTGACAAAAAGGTCATTTAATTGTTTCTTGCAAAAGTAATCTTAATTTAGCAAATCATAGTAACTGAAAATGATTGTCGCAACCTCTTTTTTGAAATAGTATTGTTTTGATGACACCTCTTCACAGCTGTGTTATACATTTAAGAAAAGTAAAGATTAGTTAAGGTGTCTGACAACACCAGATTTTAACTATAAAAAAGAAGAAAGGAGTTGCTGGTTTGCCAAATAAAGAAAAAACAAATTCCTCTGAAAAAATAATCCCTTATGCTATGCATTTGCATTTGGAACTCCTAGGTAGTCATCTTCGTTCTATGTCAACAGAAGAAGCTGATATACTCTTTAAATATGGGAAAGTTAAAAAATCAATCTCTAGAGATATTATTGTCCCCTCTTCATTAACTTTGCACCAACTCCACTACCTAATCAACGTTGCTTTTGGTTGGACTAATAGTCATCTTCATAATTTCCAACTTCCAAAGCCATTGTTTGAAAAACTAACTGAAGGAAAATTTTTGGATATTGCACCAATCTTTGGTTACTATCTTCAATTTCCCAACTCCACCTTTGACGATGCTTTTTGGGATGATGATTACGATGGGAGTACAAAGCCAAGGACATGGATGCGCTCTAAGTATATTAAAAAGTACAGGTATGGGGGATACAGCCAGTACTGGATCGAAAATCAGACAGAGATAGCTGACTTAGTTAAAAAGGTGCCTATACTAAATGTACATCCATTCCATTTACAAAATGAGGTTAAACCAAGAACAGTTAAAATTGAAGATGCAACTTTATCTGATATCTTAGGGGCAATCTATTATGAATATGGAACACCAGATCAGCTAAAAGAGAGTCTACAACTACATGAGATTCTTTCTCTTAAACCAATCGATATACAAAAGGCTAAAGATAATGTTTTAGCTGTAGATAAACTTACTTTAGGGTTATACAAGTATTATCGTGATATTGTTCTTAGTGAGGAAGATAAAGAAGAGATAGAAAATGTAGTTGAATATATACAAGCTCGGAGGAAAATAGAAAAACTTCAAAAAGAGTGTGAGCAAGAAGAAGTTGTGCCAATTACTCAAAAGCTTCTTTATAGTTACGATTATGGAGATGGGTGGGAGGTGGAAATTTCATTGGTTAAGGAGTTTGGTAAGAATAATAAAGTTGTAGAGGATGAAATTGCAGCTAAGGTGATTAGCAATCGTAAACCAATATATATCGCCAAAGATGGGTTAAACGTATTAGATGATTGTGGCAATGTCCATGGTTATATTGATATGCTTGAGACTATTTATGAAGGAGATAGATACGAAGCTTTAGATATGAAAGAATGGGCTAAATGGCAAGGTTGGACAGCAAGGGACACAAGCCCAAACAATTTAGTGTGATTAGATTCACACTAAGGTAAATTGCTTTAGTTCAGCTCGCACTCCATATCCATCATCCAATAGTAATCTATTTGCTATTTGTTGAACGTAATTTTTATCATCGCACTTTTTAGCAAAGGTGCAAAAAAGATTATAAGCTTGGTTTGAAAATAGCAAATTAAACTCGAAATCTAGCTCCGTAGTAGATTCAAAGGCCCAAGAATCAACAAGATAAAATGTTTCTAACAACTTAAGGGCAACCTTTGGATCCATTTGAATAGGATCTAAGAGATCTAAAGCTCGCCTAAGTATTTCTAGTATTTGTTCACCCCCTAAGAGGTCCTCTTGAAAAGTAACTTTTTTAATGTAGTTCTTAAAAAGGTTAATTCGCTCTTTTTGTGTTGCTATTAATCCATTAACTAAAAGAGATGCAGAATATGACTCTTGAGCTAAGAGCAAAATTGCATCAACTAAAACACTTTTATCAAGAGCCATCAATTTCTCTTTGGCATGGTTGTACTCTACTACGGTTTCCATAATACCACTACTTTCTTTTAAATTTAAATTCAATCAAACTCAACCATATAAAATAAATTATCTCTTAACAATCATCCTTAAATATATTTAATTTCCAGATTATAGAAATCTACTAGATATGCTTTTTCATCAGTGACATTTGGTATAAAATTTACAACCACTGAACTTAGAGTAGTTCACCTTCAAAAGTAGATTCAAATTTAGTGAGATTATCTTCTGCCGTAATAACTCTTTATTTTTGCTTTTATATTTTTTATAATAAAGACAGTTATTTGTTTAGGATTGGTTTTATGAAATTGGTTGAAGAGCAATTGCTAGAAGAGATTGAAAAAACTACCTCTTTAGCTGAAATAGTAGATGCTACTAAATATCTTAATGAAAACTATAGTTTATTTTCAACAGATTCTATCTTATGGGACCATCTTAAGGTTGCTTTTAACCACAAACATGAAACTTTATTTAATAGATATTCTAATCAGCTCATTGCAAATAAGTTAATAAGCCTAATTTTACTAAAATACTACCCTTCTGAAAGGGTGATTAAGCATGCATTAGTCGATTTCCTAAAGACTGACCAAGACACAATATTATTTGAAATGCCAATATTAAGTAGCAGAGTTGATATTGGTCGAATTAATAAAAAATCATATGCCTATGAGATTAAAACAGAATTAGATTCATTAAATAGAATTGAAAAACAAATCAATGATTATTCACAAGTTTACGAATATGTTATTTTAGTTATCGCTCCTGTATTTTTAGATGAGGTTTTGACTTTCGTGCCAGATTATTGTGGTATATGGGTATACAATCATAATAAAGAATCTAAGAAAATAACATTTTCTAAAAAACGCTCTCCAAGAAAATCTCCTTTGCTTAACTCTAATTCGCAATTAAATAATTTATCTCAACATTCCCTTAATTTGATACTTAAAAGCAAAAACATTAAAAATATCCCACTAAGAAAAGAGGATAAAATCGAACTAATTGAAGATTTATATAAACCAAGAACCATAAATACTAAATTTAAGGTTTTGACTAAACAAGCATATAAGAACAATTGGGACTTTATAGTAGAAAACTACTCATCTATTTTACCAATAGATGTCCAAACTTTTTTCAATAATCCTATTGATCCCAATTTAGCTTATTTTAAGTAAAGCATATATTAAACACTCTCTTCATCTAAAGTGTAGATATAGTGACTCATTTTATACTAACAACTTTTAAAACGTTGGAAATAATAAGCTTGCACTCATAAATTACAAAAGAATGTTTTTTAATTGAGAATAATATCTCAAGTTATTTTTCAGGTGGTAAGCCTTCAAAGATTCTCCAAACCTTGCGGTAAACTTTCCCTTTATCATTATCTTTCATAGCCTTTTGCCAATCAGATACAGTAAGCGTCGAAAGTTTTTTACGTAATATTGGTAAAGGTTCTTTAATATTATCTTTCATCAATTGGGCTATACCTTTAGCAGCGCTCCTAGGAACACCAAGCAACCTAAACAATATTGCATCATCACTATCAACACCATAAAATGCCATTGCGGGTAAATTGCTAAGACTCTCCATCTTGTTTTCATCAATAGAACCACCAGTAATTGCTAACAATGCAGATAAACCCCAAGATACCGTTTGAGTAAGAGAACCGAATAAATTTTTTCCACACTCTGTGATTGCTTTAACCTCATCATATTTTTCCTTTTGAAAAAACTTGGTTGCAATTTCGTATACTGGGGCTCCTTTAACCCACTCCTTTATTATTAGTGCGAGTGTGTCCCCCTCTATGTTTGATTTACCAATAACTTCTTTAAAATTATCCCTTAATTCAGGAACTGAGAGTAAAATACCCATCATATCTTTTAGAGTTTGATCATCTGCCTTATAGAGAGTAGAGCTATCCCATGAATTAGCATCTATGTTTCCTTTTGACATTAAAATGGAGTTTATGCTATCTAAAGAGAAACCGGTACTATCAACTAACTTAAGGGGTTGGCCTTTGCGTTGCAGATAAGTTGTGTAGTTCTTAATGCCTGCAAGCAATTTATTAGTAAGTTCTACGTTCTGTTCTCTTAATGTTTTAAATCCCCATGTCCCTCGTAAAATTTGTTCAACCTCTTCATTAAAGTTTTCAGGTTTCCCCATTTGATTATAAGTATGGGCTAAATATTGAAGAAAACTTGACCATTGCGGCTTATTATACATTACACTTCCCAAATCACTAAGCTTCTCTTGTGCCTCTAATACAAGTTTAACCAAAGCTGAATTTAAACTTGAAGTTTGCCTGTTAATATATTCTTCTAAGTCTCGTTCCTCATTCTCATCATCAGCAACTAATGCGACAAAACCAAGCTGGCTATGTTGTACTCTACCTGTCCTACCCGCAATATTCCAAAAATCCTCAGTAGGCATTTCAAAAGCACCACTTGGAGTAAAATATTTATTTGTAATCATGACGACACCTGATGCAGGGAAATTTACCCCTTGGGCAATACTAGTTGTTGCTACAATGAATTTTAATTTCTCCTTTTCAAAAAGGTACTCAACTAGCACTCGAACTTCTTCAGGCAACCCAGAGTGATGAACTCCAATCCCAAACTCAAGTAGTTCTATTAAAGGAAAACTTTCTCCCAACTCAAGTCGTAAATAGTCTTGCAACAGTCTTATTTCAGGATCAATTACCTTCATTCTATTTTCTTCTATCTTTAATCTTTGTGCAGTAGACCAAACCCAGTCAATCTTGTTGTGTATTATTATTACTGGGCCTCTGTTTTGTAGATATTGAGCAGCTATGGACCCAATACTGCTTTTAGAGTCAACTTTTGAAAATGTAGATGCAATTTCTTTAACTTTTGGAATTATTAAAAGTTCGTCAATATTTAATGTATTTTTATTTGTATGCAAAGTACGAAAATTTAGTTCATAATCAAAACTTCTCTTATTGAGTGCTTTACCTTTAACCTTTGTAACAGTTCCGATCACTCGATCATTAGGCTGCCAATCAACTGAAAGACTTATATCTGTTGAACTCTCTTCTCCTAACCACTTTGCTACCTCGTAAGCATTTTCAATAAATGGTGTTAATAATAAAAACTGAGCATTTTTGCACTCTTTATTTATGGTTGCTAATAGGAGTTCTAATTTAAGGCCCCTGTTATAATCTTGGATGTTGTGAGCCTCATCTACAACTACTAATGTTAATGGTCTTCCAATTTTCTCTTCCCAACCTTGGCGAAGCATTAAATCAAGCTTTTCTGGTGTTGTAACTAAAACTCTAAATTTTGATAATTCTTCAGATTCTTCCAACAAGTTAGTTTCTGCTACATCTATATCTAAAATAGGGCTAACTTTCTCAACAATAACTGATAAACTTTCAAAATCTCTTCGCAAATCTCTAGAAACTTGATTAACTAAAGCTCTTGTTGGTGCAAGATAGGCAATCCATCCTTGTTCTTGTTCAAATTGGTTTATTGCTTGTAAAATTCTGAATTGAGCAATCATAGTTTTCCCACTAGAAGTTGGCAAGCTAACTACCACAGAACGGCGACTAGAGCCCAAAAGCCCTTTTTCAGCTAAAGCAATACGCTGAGGTGGCAATACGTCAAATAAAGCTTTATCACCTCTTCCCCTATCAACGAGAGTTTTTACAAACTGTGAAACCTTTGTATTAACAGCACGCGTTACAGTCCAAATAGAATTACTAACCATTTGATTTGCACAAGCTTTTAATAAGCGCACCATTAACTCAAGTTTCACTAATTGGGCATGGTTACAAACTTCTAAAGCACGTTCAAAATTTGTATCAAGAAGTTGTCTTATTTGATAGTTTCCCTCAACCACCCCATCAGTAATATAAACTGCCATTGTTTCAGCAGCTTTAGCTAAATGGTATAGTCCTACCAATTCTAAAGCAGCAACTTCAGCATGCGATTTCTCCAATTTTTCTAGATATTCATTTTCATATAATTCTTGTTGTTTTCGTAAATCGGAAATTCTTTGAAGAGTGTTATCTCTATCTTGCCACCCTTGTTTTCTTATTAGCCTCAACCAAGTATCAATAATAGTTGCCCAAGTTTTATCTCTCCAAGAGTCAAATGAGGAAATAGAAAACCAAGACTCTTGGCGTAACATTTTTGAAGCATCAAAGCTGTTATCACCTATCACAGATAAGCAAGAAATTCTAAGCAACTGGTAAGCATTATCTATAGGAGTCTCAGATCTGGGCAAAATGTTTAATAAGTCGTAAGCATCTTTAGCGCATTCTCTTATCACATTTAAAGTTTCTTGGTTGTTATTACTATTTGAAGATAGCTCTAAAACTACTAGTTCAAGAGCACTGGCTATTTCTTTTATTAGGGATATTTCAGAGGAGTTTAATTGATAATTATAACCTTCCATCTCATTATAAATTTTTACTTTTGTTCTTATTTTTAGTGCTTTGTTTCTTTTATCTAAGATGTTATCTAAAAGCCAATGGCTCATAACTCACCCCTCTGAGATACCTTATTTGCTAAGTGCTTTAAATCCCAAGGAAGATATAGTGCTATCAAGTTACACTTAGTTGGAAGATTAATTTCATTACGCAACTTATTGCCAAGCTTAGAAAGATCATTCTCATCCACTTCTGTATCTCTAACTAAAACACCAACCATCAGAAAATGCTTACTCTCTGATTCAACATAAGTTAAAACTGCATTTTGATAACTTTCAAAAAAGTCGGTGTTCTTTACTCGGAAATAGAGCCATTTAATCAAGTTAAACTTTGCATCCTCTTCCTTTATTATAGAATCTAGTTGTCCTCCCATATGTTCTTTTTTATTTGACATTACTTGTGGTGGATATTTTTTTTCTGACGAACTTTTTACTTCCCCAAATACAAACATCCATTTATTTTCTCTTTCATAAAGTCCTACAATATCAGATCCTGCTAAATTGGCACTAGGATTTTTATAGTCTCTTACATTACTCCAAGGGAAAACGATTTGTTGTTCCATTTCTAAAAATGTTTCTGCCAATGCTTCACTAACTTTCCAACCAGGTAGTGCTGAATTATTTACTGATAAGTAATTTTTTATGTTGTTAGAACTAAGCCCTGTAATAGAAAGGCTATTAATAAAACCAATAAACTTATCTCTACCAATCTTATCTATAACTTTATTGGCAACTTCTACTTTTAAAAACTTATCAAACTTCTCATTATCATCAAACTTTTTCCCTCTCCATGTTACACACTCATCAAAATTTTCAAAAACATAGTAGCCTAATTCTAAATTCACAGAAAATCTCCACATTTAATTAAAGAAACTTTGTTACATCTATAAAAACTTCCAACTTGTTGCAGTTGCTTGAGAGAAAAATCAGTTTAATTATATCCTAATGGAATCACCTTTATTTAGCAAACTTAATTTATTTTTGTGTTGTCTTTAATAAACTTAACCAGTTCTTCCTCTTTGTTTCTTCTTCGTGCATACCTCAACATGCCAGTTTGATTTAGGTAATACTTATTAAACATCGTTTCAATTGCTATAGGGTAATCACCTTTGAAAAGCTTTAGGTACTTGTTTGCAAACATATCTACTATCAATTTCTCTAAAGGTACCTTATAAGACTCTTCATCAGATTTTGGAGCTTCAGTTACAAGACGATCTATTAAAATCCCATCATCAGTGCCATATTGTGTTATCTTTTTAATACTGGGTTCTAGTAGTATTTTGCCTGGCATTTCGTCTATTAGGGATGAGAAAACAAAATCCACTCCATCTTTCTCTACTTCTAAAAAGATATAATTATGCGATAGTTGGTGATTGAAAAATTAATTAAGCCAAGATAACTCCCAAACCCTGTAGGAGAGTAAAGGAAATTGTTTTTGCATATGCTTAATAACTTTTTCAGCTACATTAGAATAAACTCCACTAAAAATGGATTTTTTTTATTATTTTTATCAACTTTTTTATATTGATTGCGTCCAGCTCTTACTAATAGATTAGAATCATACAGTGTTTCGATAAGATATCTAAGTTGAGTTTCTTTAAAAGAAGGTTGTAACCGTCAAATCGTCGCCCCTATGAAATAGCTATTGCCTCTGCCACTATTGTGTTGGAGGTAATTATGGCTAAAAAGCAATTCTCCCATGAACAACGGATCTCTTACGTACGAGAATGTTTGA
>JALOAG010000029.1 GCA_023228875.1 Bacteroidia bacterium
TGACAAACAATATGAAGCATTGCAAGAGCAATATGAATTGCAACAAGAGCAAAGAGATATTGAAATTCAAATAAGAGAAGAATTAATTAATCAACAAAAGCTTAATGGACATTATTGGAGATTGGTAGATCAATCAATAAAAGATGGTCCGACAGCTATTGAAAATATATTAACTAATACTAATGACTATTTACAAATGGATCCATTAGCCAAGAGTACAAAATTAGATGAGTGGAAAAATCAGTTAACTATATTGATGAATGCATATAATGAGGGTTTAAAAACTATAAAAGACAGTGTAGTTGAAGCTATACTTGCCGGACTTAAGGGAATAACAATTGGCGGTGGTAATGGTAACAATAGTGGTGATCGTGATGGCGGTAGTAGTGGTAATGAAAAAACCCCTGAAGAAAATCTCCAAAGAACTTATCAATTAATTGTAAAAGCAAGTAACCCTAAATCATTAACAAAAAGTGAAATTTCAGAATTGCAAACTTTATTGAATAAAAATCCACTTTTAAAAACAAAATTGGATATTGATGGAAGTTTTGGGCCACTTACCCGTGCTGCTACTGAACTTTGGTGGAACCAATATTTAGAAAAAGCGCGTTATCGAAGTTCAAATACCAATTGGCTAGCTCAACAAATGGGTTTCTCAAAAGGAGGTCTTGTTGACTATACTGGACCAGCACAAGTTCATGGATCAAAAACCAACCCTGAGGCATTCCTCAATTCAGATCAAACAAGAATTTTCGCTGGTTTAAGAGATTTCTTAGAACACTCAATGAATTATGGTTTTGGTGGTCAAACATCTAATAATGAATCAATAACTGTTGGAGATATTACAGTAAATCTAGCAAATAGAGTAAACTCATCTGAGATAGAAATTGGTAAGCTAGTGCGTAAAGAAATAATGGATGCTCTTAAGAATAGATCAACAATATCTATTCCTAAGGCGAGATAAAGGAGGATAAATAAATGATTAGTAATTTAGATTATACAGCAGACACAGACTATGAATTTATTGGATTTATTTTTGACAACAGGCATTGCAGTGAGTTCAAACTCACTGTAGTGTCGCCTTCGGGCATGAATTCTCAATCACTGTTCGCTGATTTTGAAGACAAAATTGTTGAAGTTAGTGGTAAAGATGGTGCTTATTATTTTGGAACAAAAATAAAAACAAAACCAATTTCAATTTCTTTGGCATTTGATAATTTAACTAGTGCAGATAAAAGAGCAATAATTACTTGGCTAACTCCCAACAATGTTGCAAAAATTATTTTTGATGAGGCGCCATATAAATACTATTGGGTAAAAGTCGCTAGACCTCCAATATTTTCATTTGTTCCTTTTGAAGAAGATATAACAAATGGAAAGCAACATATATTTAAAGGAACACTAACTATTGACTTCATTGCTGTTGACCCTTATGGTTATTCTGACTATGCTTTAACTAGTGAAGTTCCTATATTTAGTGGAAACATATCAAATTGGGCAACAAACAAACCCTATAATAGCACAAATATTCCTGGTTGGTTGGGAGAAAGTGGATTACATAGTGCGGCACCTGGAGCATCAGACCCCAACTATCCTCTTCCTACTCCAAAACCAAATAGTTCTACTGGCTATACTTCTGCTACTGGAATATTAACTCCAAATTTCTATAATGGTGGCGATGCCGCAGACCCAATCTATTTTAAATTTACTGTAGGAGTTTTTGATATTGATGCAGATCCAATACAGTTTAAAAATACTACGCAAGATCCTGATGAAGTTTTTGAATTGAAATCATTAAATAACTTAACTGCTCTTTCAGAGCAAACAGCAGGAACTTGGACAATTACTTGTGATCCATCCAAATGTTTGGTTAGTGCAATAGCAAATAGTGGAACAACCATATATAATTTAGGTTCGTTGCATAATGGAACATTTTTGAAAGCATACCCTGGGAACAACACTTTAACTATAAATAAAACTATTACCAATTTAACCTTAAAATATAAATACAAATACTGGTAAGGAGGTGTTATCATGCCAGACAATATTTTCAATTACGAACTATCACTTTGGGAGCATAATGACACTTTCTTAGGTTTGCTTCATGGGCAAGAACAATTTGATGGGCAAGCATATAATGTAAAATTAAAAAGAAAAGTAAATGGAACTCAAGAATTAAATTTTGATATTCCACTATATATTTACAGCGTGACTGAAGGTGATTTTGTTGAAAATCACCTTTGGTCTCAAATAATTAATGAAAAAAAGATTAGATTAATAAAAAATAAAAAAGAAGAAAATGAAAAAATTTATGATTTTGTTATCAAAAATTTTATTGAAAATAGAGAAGAAGATGCTATTATTGCTTCTGTTGTTTGTGAAAGTTTTTTTGTTTATGAATTAAATAAGTTGGGATATAGAGCTACATTTAACCAAGATTTTCTTTTTTCTAAATATCCTGATGATACATATAACCTTGAATTTTGGGTAAATTTAGTTTTACCTTTCACTAGAAATGATAGTAGTGGTGGTTGGCAAGCAACAGTTCCAACTCTTTATGAAGATACTCAAATTATTGATTATGAGTTAAACGATGAGGTTTGGGAAGCAGTAGAAACTAGTACTCCAATTGAAAAAGTAAGAATAATTAATATTGAAAAAAGTAATGTTTTTAATATAATTCAAGAGCTTGCTGAAAAATTTCAAGTTTGGCCAATTTTCACTTATACCTATGATGATTTTTATCAAGTAACAGGTAAAAATATAAGCTTTGTTGAAGAAGTAGTAGAAGAATCAGATTATCACTTTTCTTATGGTTTGAATTTAAATAAAGTTAAAAGAGAAATAGATACTAATGAAATTGTTAGTAAAATGTATGTTTCTAGAATTGAAAGTGAATATGAAGATGATGGTTTTATAAATATTGATGATGCAAAACCTAATTTTATGATGGAAAATTTTCTTTATAATTTTGACTATTATGAAGAAATTGGACTTTTTTCAGAAACTCAAAAAAATAACTTAGAAATCTTAAAAGCAAATTTAAGAGCTTATAATTTAGAATTGAGAAGTAAACAAGCTGAACTAATAAATATTAAAACTTTAGAGTCAGATTTAATTGGAGAAATTGATTTTTTAACTTTTCAAAAAATTGGCGCAACTGAAACTAAAAATGATTATATAAATAGACAATCAGAAATGTCAACCTCTTTAAAAAATACAACAGCTTTTTATAAAACACCTTTTAAAAATTCTAATAATAGGTGGGAAATTGATTTATCTTATGCTCAAGGAATAATTAGTGGAAGTTTTAGTAATTTTAGAAACGCAGCGGGAAATTCTTTTTTACCTACTTTTTATTATGAATATAAAGATAAATACGACCCAAAAACAATTACTGGGATATCTTTTTTAACTAATCCCGGAACTATTTCTTTTGAATTTAATTACAATCCTTATAATTATTATACAAAATTAATAGCTTGGCAAACAGGAATTATAAATCAAACTACTGAATTGCTATCTTTAAAAGAAAATGAATTAGGCACTTTAAAAGGCTCAATCAGTACTTTAGAAAGTGATATTGAAACCATTAAAAATAATAAAAATTCAATAATTGATACTTTTGAATCAGCAAATTCTACAATTATTAAAGAAGGAGAATGGCAAAATACAGACTATGAGGTAATTACTAATTCTATCTCAAATGAAGATGTGAGTATAACATACACTCCAACTTCTGGAAATTACTACTATACAATTAGTAATATTAATGAAATTGATATTGACTCAATAGAAGTTTGGGCAACAGACAATTTTACTGGATATTGTTATTCAAGATATTTAGATTATGATATTGCTTTTGGAACTCGTTCTGGAACTAATGCTTTATTATTGAAAATAGTTTCAGGTGGTCAATTAGAAACAGGTTCGCACCCAAACATTTATATGAAATATAAATTAAAAGGGGAAAATTCTTTTTACAATGATAGTAAAACTTTAATTTATGGTTCTTGTATAGAGTGGACAGAAAGAAAATTCTCTTTTACAGACCAGAATTTATTGCCCTTATCTTTAGAAATTTTTAGTGAATATGATTCAGAAGAGTCTGAAAATAATGTTTTGTTAATAGAAGGAGTTGACTTTAATGTTTCTACTTCTTATAACTCAACAACAGCTCAAGTTGTCACCACAATTACTTTAAAAACTACAAATAATGCTCAACATTTTTCTACCTACCCATTAGTACGATATGAAAAAAACGACTCTATAAATAGATACTACTATGACGCAGTTGAAGTTTTGGAAAGATCTGCTTGGCCAAAAGTAAGTTATGAAATAGACGTTATTGATTTGTCCTCTCTTGTTGGTTTTGAAAGCTTTATTCCAAAAGAAGGTCAAAAAGTTTTCATTACGGATAGGCCTTTAAAAATTGTTAATATGTCTGGTTTTATTTCTGAGATTGAAGAAGACCTAGATAGCTCAAAAGACAATAAAATTACTATTAGCAATTACAAGGAAAGATTTGAAGATTTATTTCAAAGAATTGTCGCTTCTACTCAAAGTGTTCAAAGAAGAGAAAATAGTTTTGACATCGCCGCCGAAGCACTAACTCCTACAAAAACTATTAATAGTGACTTTTTTCAAAATACTCTCAATCAAAACTATATAACTATAGGAACTAGTTTAAGAAACTCAGTTCTTTGGAATGAAAATGGGATTAGTGTAACCGATTTATCTGGAATCTCCCCAGTCTCTGGAATGGTAAGGATAAATGGTAAAGGTGTTTTTCTTTCTAATAGTATGAATGGTAGTGTTAGAGAATGGACTACTGGAATAACCGCTGAAGGAATAAATGCCTCTGCAATGACACTTGGAAGATTGGATGTTAAAAAAGTAAATATTTGGAACTCTAATCAAATTCGTTTTAGTTGGATTGCTGAAGGATTGTTTGCTTATGGGGTTGATGACACAGGAGCAACAGATTTTGATACTTATGTTCGTTATAATGACCAAGGGCTTATTTTTAAAAGAAGTTCTAGCTCTAATCCAGAACTTGCACTTACTTGGGAAGGATTGGATATTCAAGGACAAGACGGTTCTATTAAACTTACTTCAGATTATGGTTTACAAGTATTTGATAATTCTTCACAAGAAAGAATACAAATTGGTAAACTATCAACTACTGATACTTATGGTATGCGTTTGAGAGACAAAGATGACGCAATAACCTTAGAAACAGACAGTGACGGTAAACTCTGGTTAAAAGACAAATTAACTATTGGAACCTCAACTTCTACAGTTGGCCTTTATGGAGGAGGCACTACTGGAACAGACATAGCAATATGGGCAGGAAATACAGCTTCTACATCTGCTCCTTTTAAAGTAAACTATGATGGAGACTTAGTTGCTACAAGTGCTACAATAGAGGGAAACATTACTGCTGAGGATGGCTCAATAGGTGGTTGGGAAATTTCAACCGATGGGCTAAGCAATGGAACAACAAATGAAACTGCAAAGGGTATGTTAAGTGGAGACACAATTGCTTTTTATGCTGGTCATTTGACTCCTTCAAGTGCTCCTTTTAAAGTGACACAATCAGGAGTTTTAAATGCTACTGGAGCAACAATTAGTGGGACAATTAATGCAACAGCGGGCAATTTTCTTAATACAATCACTATTGGTAGTCATGCTACAAAATTAAATATTAGTGGGACAAGCAGTACAACAACAACTGCTATTTATTCCACTGGAGCTGCTTTTGGAACTAGTGGAATATGGCTTGATGCTTCTGGAAGATTTAGTTTAGGAAGTGGTTTAACCTACAGTGGAGGAAATTTAGGAATCACTGGAACAATCGTTGGTTCGGAATTTAAAACAGCGACTAATACTGGAGATGGTTCAACAGCAGGTGTAATTATTGATGCTACTTCGGCAAGATTTTTTAACAATTCAAGCGATGTGCCAGTAACAACTATTTCTACTTCAGATGGGACTCTTTCAGGAACTAATGTTAATTTGAGTGGAACTATTTCATCCACTGTTTTTCAAAGTGGAGTCACTGGTTGGCAAATTAACAGTAATGGCAATGCTGAATTTGAAAACATTACCGCTCGTGGTTCATTAAAATCTACAGTCTTTGTTTATGATGAGGTTAATGCGCAGGGTGGCACTCTAATGGTTGCTGAATCAGGTGTTTTACTTGAGGATGTAACTAAAGCAGATGAAGCCACTGATTTAGTTTTCAAAATTAAAAACACTTATTTAAACCAACCTTATTTATTTGAAGTTGGCGACACTTTGAAAATTCAAACATATATTAGTGCGACACAACAAATAATATTGTGGTTGAAAGTGATGAATCAGAACAGTAACACTGGTGAATTTTCTGAATATACTGCAAATATTTTGAGTAGCACGCCAACAACCTCCTTCAATATTCCTGCCGGAACAGCGATCATTAACTATGGCACAGATGGAAGTGGGCACATAATTTTAAAAGGCGATGACTTGACTTATGGCCCTTATCTTGATATAATAGTAAATGAGGGTTCTAATATTCATTTGCCAACCACTCAGGAAGTAAAAACTAGAGTTGGTAATTTAAGTGGTATTACAGACAGCTTGTTTGGAGGCCAATTAGAGGGATATGGTTTATATTCTCAAAATGCTTATCTAACTGGCTCTTTAGTGCTACCAAATGCGGGTATTACCAATGATAATTCTGCGGTACTTGAAAAAGACAATATTAGAATTTGGGCGGGAGCAAACTATCTTAATAGAAACGATGCTCCTCTTAGGATTTATCAAGATGGCAGAATGATTTTTAAAGATAGTTTGGGGAACAATGTTTTAGAACTTAACCCAGAAACTGGTTTTACTCTTGGTCCAAATCAAGTAATTACTTGGAGCAATATTAGTGATCCCCCAACTATTCCAGACAGTTATGAAGTAATCATTACTGGAAACCACATTTTTCCTGGAGAAACCGAAACTACATTGTCTGTAAAAATTTATAAAAATGGAGAAGATATTACTTCTAGTATAGATGGAACATCTTTAACTTGGAAAATAAATGAAACAACAATAGTTTCTACAGACCCAACTAATAAAACATTAACTATTACAGAAGATAATATACATCAAGTGGGCAATATTTCTTGCTCATATGCTTGGTAGTAAAAGGAGGAAAATATGGCTATGGCAACAGGGCAAATTACAATTATAGACCTTAACGATGCTGTTAATTTACAGGGGTATTTATCAAGTACGCAACCAAAAATACAGTTTTTAAATACCACTGGAACAACATATAACCCAAACTGGGTTTCAACTAATAACACAATTCAAGCTGAATTATACAAAATGGGAGAAGCAAATAATATTATCACTGCTTCACAAGTAAAAACAATTAAATGGTTTAAAAATGATATTGAAATTACTGTTAGTGGTGGTGGAATTACTTTAAACCCCTCTGGAACTGGCAATGGGTTGAATACATCAATTACAATTACTCAAAACATTTTAACTGCTCTTAACCCAGCAATTAAGTTTACTTGTCAAATTACATATTCACCAAGCGCAGCGTTTGATCTTACACCTATTAAAATCACTCTCGACATTGATTTTGGTTTAACTAGGCAGGGTGAAGCTGGTGCAGACGCACAAATAATCACTTTAAGCTCTACTGGACAGGTTTTTAAAGTCCCAGAATCGGGAAGCATTACTCCTTCAACAATTACAGTTACGGGTTCTGCCCAAAATACCTCAATTAGTCTTTGGCAATATAGTGTGAATGGAGGCTCTTTTAGTACAACTGTTCCCTCTGGAGTCAGTAGGACTGGGAACACCATAACAATAACTGGAAGCACCATGACTGCAAACACAATTGCAGTAAAAATGGGAAATGGCTCTGGAGTTGAAGACGTTTTATCTATTGCCAAATTGGTAGATGGCGCATCAGCTCCAGTCGCAGTTTTAAGCAATGAATCTCATAGTTTTTTAGCTAATGTGAGTGGGTCAGTTTCTCCCACCACTGTAGAAATTGATGTTTATGGTTACTTAGGTTCTACTCAAGTTGCAACTACTTTAGGCGCAGCGACAGGTTTACCAACAGGAATGACCGCTACTATTTCAGGCTCAGGGACTACTAGTGCAAAATACACCATTACTGTTGCCTCTGCATCAACTTTTGGTGGGGTTAATTCTGGAACAGTCACTTTGCCAATCACGGTTAATGGACAAACATTTAATAAAGTTTTTTCATGGGCTAAAAGTTTAACAGGTGCAACTGGTGCATCTGGTGCGACTGCAAAAACAATCTCTTTAAATGGTCCGCAGGTTTTTAGTTATAATACTTCAGGCACTTTAATTGGTCCTTCTTCAATAACATTGTCTGTTTCAAAGCAAAATGTTTCATCTGCTTCTTATACTTGGACTTATGGAGTTGATGGAGCTAGTCCTACAACATCTTTAACAGCATCCGCTGGTGCAGTTGTTTTTGGAACTGATAGTGTTCAAATTTATCCTACTGCCAGTATTTGGGGAACAGGCAAATCATTAACTATCAAAGCAGTTTCTTCTGAAGGAGCGTCAATCCTTGATACTTTTACAATTTTTAAGGTGCGAGATGGTGCAAAAGGAGATACTGGCGAGGAAGGATTAGATGCCCTAACCCTCATTCTCTCCAATACTAATCACACTGTTCCAGTTGACGAAAATGGAAATGTAACTTACACAGGCTCAGGTACAACAATTAGACTTTTTGAAGGAGCAAATGAATTAACTTACCAAACTGGAACCACTAATGGAACATGGTCTGCTACAAGAGCGGTTACTAGTGGCACTCTGACTGCTGGAGTAATTTCAGACTCAGGCACTTATGCTACAGTAGCAAATCATAGTTCAATGAATACTGATTCTGCTGTGATTACATACACAATTACAGGTAAGCGCGCGACCGGAGAAATAATTTCTTTAACGGCTACACAAGCACTTTCTAAAGCAAAATCAGGTATTTCAGCAGTAACTCCATCAGTCTGGACACCAGATGGTACAGTATTTAAAAATGCTAATGCAACAGATGAAATCACTTTGCAAATGGATCTATACAAACTAGGTTCAGTTCTCTCTAGTGGAGTTACTTATCAATGGTACAAAGGTCCTGCTTCAACAGCAATTAGTGGCGCAACAAGTAAAACTTATGATGTTGTAGCCTCTTCTGTTGATAGTATGGAGGTTTTTAAGTGTATTGCTACATACAATGGTAATCAGTATTCTGATACAATTACCATTATAGATATTACTGATCCATATCAAGTAGAAGTTTATTCCTCAAATGGAAATATTTTTAAAAACGCGGTTGGAAACACAACTTTAACAGCAATTGTCCGTAGAAATGGAGTCGTTGTCGATCCATCAGGCGCAACCCTACAATATGCTTGGCATAAAAATGATAAAGACGGTAACCCAGAAGAAATTGTGGGAAAAGAAACAGCCCTTGCTGGAATTACTTTTACTCAAAGTGTAGCTGGAACAACAGGAACTATTTCGGGAACAAATGCCAACTTCACAATTGGTAAGTTTTATGTTTTTGGAAGTGAAATTTACGCAAGAAGAGTTATTGGAATTAATGGAACGACAGTTACTTTAGACGAAGCGACAACTATTGCTTTAGGAAGTAGCTTATCAATCTACCCAATTACAAGTAATAAAGAAATTTCAGTTGACTCTACTGATATTGATGAAAAAGCAACTTACTTTGTAGATGTGGGTGAATAGGGGGTGAGTAATTAATGGCAAGAGGACAAATAACAATAACTGAAGTCCAAGATGGCGCCGCAGGAACAAATGGAACAGATGGTAAAACATATATCGGTGTGATTAATGGTGGAGTGCGCTCTATTACTTTTGATGCCAATGGAAGTAATCCTACTCCAACACAAAGTGCATTTAGTTGTCAATTATATCAAGATGGTAGTTTGGTTACTCCGGAAACTTATGCTTGGTCTGCAAGTGGTCATTTGAGTGGAACTTCTAGTAATCCAACATTTACTCCAACTTGTTCTGGGACATTTGATGCTTCTAATAATGACACTGTTTCATTGTCTTTAACTTATAGTGGACAAACTATAAAAATGACTATCCCAATTGCGGCAACAAAAATTGGGAATACTGGTGCCGCTGGAGTAGATGCCAATTTACTTCCTTGGATTTCAGCTTGGAATAATGATGCACCAGCTGTAAATAATATTGGAAACAATT
>JALOAG010000030.1 GCA_023228875.1 Bacteroidia bacterium
TGTTTTGATTTTGTATTTCAGCTATTACTCCACTTCCACCACATTTATAACATTCAAACACATGGTACCTGTCAAATTCGTCATACTCTTGGATAACGCCACTTCCATTACAGTTTGGACATTCTCTATTTGTCATACCTCGCTCCTTTCATGTACGTTGCCGATGACTTCCCATGTTTCAAGTCCTTCTTGTTGTAATGTGTAATGTTCCCAATTTATTCTCTGAATTTCATCTAATGGTATTCTTCTGAACGCTCCGTTCTCATATCCCACATACCATCCCCAATAGCTATCCCAATGCATCACATCCCCCTCATAAATCTCTACACCGTTCTTGTCGACAAGTCCTGTAAACTGCCCTATGGTTTCGGGGATTATTGCAATCGAATTTAATGCAATAATTTGACCACAAGGACGCGAAGAAGCGTGTTCATAAAAAGGAAAGATAAAACTCTGCGAACCTTCGCTATCCATTTTAATAAGATTGCCATATACCCACTCGCCATTGTCTACACGCTTTCCCCTAAACTTAATCGTCCTCATACGGGTCTTCTCCTCTCCAATTTGTAGGTGGATTACCCTTACTTTCCGCAAGACAAACCATTACTGCTACTGTAACTGCTACTAATGCTCCGACAAATAGACTGATTACTAAAAATAACAAATTCATACTCCTATCTCCCGTCCCATAGTTCACCAACATATGTAAGAGTATAAATACCTTTCCCATATTTCTTAATTTCTTCTATTTGATCTTCTGATATGAGTATTTCATTTCTCCCGACTTCAATATACTTATCGTCTATCTCATTCCATACTGTGTTATGAGTTCCGTTCGTGTACTCATTAAATGTCACACTATAAATTCTCTTCTTCATTTTCCACCTCTCTATCAACTCTTGATATTCATCTATTGGCTTTTCACCCACAATGTCTGTCCCTCTTTTCCCGCACATTCTGCATATCCATTTACATTGTGGAGGGTTACTGCATAGGATTTCATTACTATAAACTTTGTCATGATAATGGTATGTTATGCTCATTGGCTTAATACAAGCGGTAAATTTACAAAAGCCGGACAACATATCAAAATTTTCACAACCAATACATTCTTGTTTCATACTCCCACCTCAAAACTGTACCCATCTAACTGTTCCACCTTCTTTTCCCTCTCCTGCTTTTCTTTGAGGGCAGTAATAACAAGGTCATGATACTTATAGGTTTCGGGCACATCGTCAGGTATTTCACCTTTTGCGTTTTTGTATTTGATCATCGCATCCCAATAACGTTTTTCTCTCTTAAAACAATCTATCGCTTTTTGTATATCCATCACTCTACCTCACTTTCCTTCCACAGTTTGGGCAAAAATTGTAAGGTGTATTGTACGCATCTACCGAACGTCCTGATTTATCCGTTACTGTTTTAACGGATTTGATGCCATAACTTTCAATTCCGTTGCAACAATGACACCCCTCTTGATTTTGGGAAAACTCAATCACATCCTTAAGCCTGCGTATTTCTTGTAGGCAATCTTGTGCGACCAAATCCACCCTTGTTTCAAATGTACTATACTGTCTATTCTTGTTTTTCTCAATTACTCTTTCTAATTCACGTTCTATTTCCATATCATTCACCTCAACTTTCCATATCGCCGTCATCAAAAAAATCAGTAATCTTATACTGCACGTTGCCTTGTGCAGATAAAAATTCAAGAGCATTTTTAACGGCTTTTCTCTCAAATTCATGAGGAAAATCAGAATCTTTATTGAGATAAGCAAACAGCAAATCTGTGACAATAGTTATGTAATCTTCTCTTTCGGCAGAAATTATACAGTCCGAATTGTCTGAAAATACTATTTCCCCATCATTGGGATATACTGTTGTAATACTAACCATTTCTTCATATGAACAAGCCGTAAGCCGACACTCTTGAGTCGGATTGTATTTTCTACACGTTACGCATTTAGGGTATCTACCTGTTTGATACATACTTCACCTGCTTTCTCAATAATTTCCGATAATCATAATGCCCTTAGCAAATCCCTTGCGGGTTGTGTTGATAGGTTGTACTGTTTTATCAGTTGCGTTTGTGTACCACTCTTTGAATTTTTCGACCGCTTCCCTTTTGCTGTCTGCTCTCACAATCGCTACATCGTCCGCATTATCGTGATTTGTTCCTTGACTATAATGTATAAAATATTTGCTCATATCTTCACCTCTTTCAATCGTTACAAATCGGACACTTGCTTTTTATGGGCGAATGTTCACAGAATTCATTGTTCTCTCCTCTATTTTTTGAAAATGTAACAACAGAAATGTCAGCCATACGAATCGTGATTAAATTATGCGTTGTTTGAAATGTGTAAAATCCCAAATTACTGTTTGTCCATGCTTGAAAAAATGCTGAAAATTCGCTTTCTGTAAGTTCTACAACAAACGCATCATCAGAACCCTTTATCCAAAAGTAAACCTTAGTCTTATCCATATCTTCACCTCAACTTTCTTCCGCAGTTCGGGCAAAAGCTTGCCGTAATGGGTTTCAGCCACGTCTCGCACGTTTCATACTTCACAGACAGAAATCCTTTTTCATTTGAAAGTTCTTTACAGTATATGCAAGGCTCTGCCCTCATCTGTTGGAGTGCGGTGATGGCAATTGGAATTGCATTAGCCATATCTTCATCACGCCATATCCCAACCGATGGGTCATGAATATTTTCGACATCCCAATCGTGCAAAATATCTATCGCCCTCTTTACATCTTCATCCGTCACAGACTGACGAGCGATTTCTTCATCAATGAGTTCAAGGATTCTATCTTCATATGTTGCAGGTAATTCTCTATCTTCCATAACCATTTTAAATTGATATGCATTTCCTCTTAGTTCTTTCAACTCTTCAGTCGTCATTTTCCCACCCCTTTCAAGTAAACACATATAACAGTTGTTGCGTGAGTTCTATACCCATTGACACTTGTTTTTATTTCTGGCCATATAGCACTTACTTCTCTGTCTGCTATGCTCTCATGTTTTTTAGCATAAAAATTAAAACATATAACTCTGTCGTCTCGTGGGCTTAGAACTCTTATGTCTGTTTTTGCTACTTTCCCTAATTCTCCGAGCGTCATTCTTCCACCTCTTTCATAAATTAAATTTTTCAATATCTTTGCGGTTTTCGTTGTAAAGTTTTGATATTTCACGTCTTATACGCAAATAGCTATTTTGTATCTCATCATCCTCAAATCTAAATCCCCACCTGGTGCTACCGTCACCATCTATAAATACTTTAAAAGAAGTGCTATGTCCCACATTACCAAGAAACTCAATATAAGCAAGCATACAAACCAAGTTGTCAAAATTACCATTCCCCATTAATTCAATCTTCACTTGATACCTCCAGTTCTCTCAACTCTTTAACTGACCATGCTCTGTCGTAACCTATGAACGGGAATAGTCCATTTGTAAGCTTTATATGTTCATCGTTCGGTTTCCCACAAAAATACCCAACACTTGTTTCTATCGGCTTACTTTGAAAAGCATACAAAATCATATTTCTTGCTATCCACCAATCCTCCGGCAAGTAATTCACCAAATGCCATTCCCTCTTGCTCAACTTCGGTGCTTCTTCAAACTCAATATCAAAGCCAAATAGTTTTAGAATTGCAAGGATTTTATCTTTCGGGGTTGTATCAAAATAAATTTCAACAACATCTCTGCATTTTGTAATTGTCTGTACTGCAATAAAGCCGCAATACTTGCCAACCCGATATTTGCCATTCTTTAAATCATCCAATTCTTCCCATTTATTTATCTTCATTTTGTTCTCCTATAAAACGTTGCTTTTATTCTGCGGTTTCCGAAATATCGTCTTCGAGTTTAACCATTATATTAACCAACCTATCTTGACAATCTCTAAACATCCATTGGTTCATATCTTCGCTAATTCCTTGTATTTCAATTCTTATAATATTTAACACTTGATTGACCGTAGTTGGGTTAAAATTTCTGGCTTCAATATATTTTTTATAATTGTCTATTTTGGTTTTCATGTTAAAGTTACCTTTCCTTTTGAGTATTCCATATATCCATATTTTTCCTGAATTTTAAACTTTTCTATTGCATCAATTATTATGCTCATTCTTCTACCTCCAACTCCCTCAACTCTTTTACGCTCCACGCTCTGTCGGGTGTTATGAAAGGGAATAGGTCGTTTGGAAGCTTTATATAATCATCGTTCGCTCGCCCACAGACATAGCCAGTTTCTCTTTTTATCGGTTCAGATTGAAACGCAAATAAAAACATATCCCTAGCTATCCACCAATTATCTGAAAGCCAATTAACCCCATGCCATTCCTTCTTGCTCAACTTCGGTGTTTCTTCAAACTCTATATCAAAACCAAATAGTTTTAGAATTGCAAGTGTTTTGTCTTTTCCGACCACATACAAATCTATGGAAACTATTTCTCTACTCCAATCGTCAATTGGTGCTCGTATTCTAAGAGAATTACCTAATACCAAAATCTGAAAGTCTTTGTTGTATTTACAATCTAATTCATCCCAACTCTTTATTTTATGTTTGCCATCCAACTCTATCCACTTACTTATCTTCATTTTCCTCTTCCTTTCTAACTTCTTCCTTTATTCTTTCCATAAACTGAAAATATGTTTCCTTTGGTAATATACTACTTAATGTTTCCTTTTTAACTTTAAAGGTCTCAATAATTAATCCATTAATAAAAGAAGAATCAAACATAATTTCAATATCTTGAAAAAGTTCTTTATAATATCTAACAACTTCTTTAAAATTTTTTTCACTAAATTCTGGTTTTTTGCTATCTGCTTCCCAATAGAACAAATATAAATCACCCATTGTAGTAATTATTTCTTTATTCAATGCTTGGCGGGCGATGCCGCCTTTCACATATTTTTTTGCTCTATTAATAGCATAAATCATATTATCAATATAGCCACAAACATTATCACTAAAAACAAAATCAGGATTTATTCTAGTGATTGAATTTTTGTTATCATGCCAATTATAAACAGTTGCATTAAACATTACCGGTCTTTCTTCTTCATTCTCTACAACTAAATTTATATATCTATTAAAACCAACATCCTCATTTGCTCTACTATTATTAAATCTAACTTGATAAATTTCTAATTTTTCTCTACGATAAATTTTAGCAAATGCCCAAACAAAATTTGGAGGAAATTGAGCGAACTTAAGTTCCTTATCTCTAACCTCTAAAAAATGTTCTGCAAACACACCTATTGTATTGGGGTATTTATTTATTTCTTGTAAAAGAGTTTCTAAAGCAAAGGCACCATCAAAACTATCGTCAGAATCTGCGAATACTATAAAAGGACAATTGGTACTATCTATCCCCAATTGTCTCGCCACTCCTGGACCTCTATTTTCAGGCAAAGAAATCTCCCTTACACTCATATAATTAGAGAACAACTTAACTATTTCACTATAATTATCTCCACAATCATTCACTATTGTAACTATAATATTGTCTATTATAGTTTGACACAATATAGAACCTAATAATCTCACTATTGTTTTGTGAGAATTATAAGCAGGAATTATTATATCTATTAACTTATCCATATTACTCCTTTATTTATTTATTTATTATTTTTTTCTCCTAAATTTACCTTATGAAGACAAATTTTTCATTGTCAAGTTACTTACGTAACTTAGTCTCTAAAAGGCCGGAGACTATTCCTTCATGCTACATTAACCATGGATTCACCTGGGTGTACTTCCCTTACCTCTAAATCACTTCGTTCTCTGAGTACTAACGCACGTGCTTGGATAACACGTTTGACAATCCATACTGTGCCCGCAAGCTGGCGCTACCCAAAGAAAAGCTATTTGGCAAACATTGTATGACCGTATCCGTCTTCTACATGAGTGGATAAGACTTCAGTTTTTTATAGAGGCTTCCCGCAGCTCCCTCTCTCTTTATTCTTTTGTTGGCAACAATTTGCCAGTAGCAAGTAAATCGGCCATGTTATTATATTTATTGTCTTGATGTCCTTTTACTTTAACGATTGAAAATTCTTCGTTTTTAAACCAAGGAACAAGTGAAACCCACAACTCTTTGTTTGCAACTGGTTCTTTTGAACTATTTATCCAACCATTATATATCCATTTTTTCCACCATTTTTCTTTCCAACATCTAAATAAATAAGCTGAATCAGTATATATTACAACTTTCTTAAACTCACAATCTAGATTTTTTTGGGCGTAATCTAAAGCTTTAATGGCGCCCATTAACTCCATTTTTTGATTTGTTGTATAGGTTACTTGTTCTGATAAAAGAATTTCTTTTCCATCAATTAGTAAAATGGCACCCCAACCACCTGGGCCTGGATTACCACGACAACTACCATCTGTATAAATATTAATTTTTTCCATTTTTTCCTTCTTTCGATAGTCTCGGAATTTCACTATCAAAAGACTGTAAATATTCTTTATAGTCTTCGGGATAATTTTCCTCGGCAACTCTAAGAAGAGAAATCATGTCGTCTTCTAAAACTTCGCATTCCTCTAAAAGTGCATCTGCTTCTTTTGCTTTAATGCTTTGTGTTCTCCACAAATCACTAATTTTTCCCAGTAGTTCATCAAAACTTTCCATAATTGCTCCTTTTTAATTTCTATAATATAATTATAGCATAGTATTTGACATTTGTCAACAATTTTCTTTTTTGACCATATTAAACATATCTACAATATTGTCCATAAGCGGATATCTAATATTAGAAACAGAATTTTGTCCAAACTCTCCATTGACTAAATCTACATACATTGTGAATTGACCTTCATCGCCCATATAAAATTCGTCATATTTTTCTTTTGTTAGCCATTTTTTAACATTAATTTGTTCTATAGCTAAATTATCAAATGAAACAACAGAAAACCATTGAAAAATTTTGTCAAGGTTTTGACTAACATAATTTTGATTAGTTTTTATTTGAAAATCAAATTTTTCTCTATAGTCTATTCCTCTACCAAAATCTTTATATCCAAGAAAAAGAATTTTGATTTTTTTATTTTTTAATAATTCTATTTCATCTGGACAGACAATACCATTGATTACGTGCAAAACAACATTTTCGCCCGCAGCCGAAAGTTTTTCTAAAAACTCTGGTGAAATATGTGACAAAGAAACACCTAATCCATAAATTAGTTTTTCTTCAATTAACAAACGAATAAAATGAAAGTTTTTCTCAAAATGAACTTGATTTACAGTGATGTTTGCGATAATTTTTTTGTCCTTAAGAGTTCTTAAAAAATTAATAAGTAAAGGATGCTCAAAAACATTTCCTCCACCAATAGCTAATTCCGTGTATGGTTTTAAACTATTAATAAAATTAGGAAAAAGATTTGGTGCGTTTAAACCATCGGAAGTTGATTTTTCATGGCACATTGGGCAACCTAAATTACATTTGTTTGTAATTTTGATATCTATATTTTCTGGAAATTCAGACTCAAAAAAATTTAAATTGTTTTCACGTATTTTTGTACCATCATCATAAATTTTTACATTATAATTACCGTTTTTGTATTTTCCAAGTAATTTCATTTATTTTCCTTTCTATTTAGCAGTCACGTCCAAAATAACCAAAAGCTACCATTTTATCTCCACTAGGAGTAATAAAATATTCTTCAAAAGTTTCAAGGCCGCCGCCATAATTTTCTTTTCTTTCAAAACCATAATCCATAAGAAGTTCTTCCCAATTTTCATAATCATAATTTTGAGCTTCTTCCATTTCTTCTGAAGAAAGCCAATCTCTCTCTAAAATGATTTTTTTTGCTTCTTCAAAACTATAAATTTTTTCTTGATAAATAAAACTATCTGTTGAATCTAGTTTGTCGTATTCCTCTTTTGTCATAATAGTTAAGCTGTGAACTGAACTTGAGTTTGTTTCAAAAACACCTTTTCTTACTACTTTCATTCTTTTTCCTCCTTTTAATTACACTTTATATTTTTAGAATTAGTTATCATTACTAATAATAATTTTATATTTTTTATTAAAAATAAATTCTTGTAAATCAATTCCATTTAAGAAGTCTGTTAAAGAGCAAACTGATTGATGATCAACCTGTCCCCAGCCGTTCTTGCCAAGTTTGAAAAAAATCTTACAATCATAATCTTCAACGGCAGCAATAACTCTTTTACAGTCAGGGGAATCAAAAAATTCTTCAGCTGCATACTCACTTTCTTCTTCACTATACCATGAAAGACCAGAAGTTGAGGCTATCAAAGCAAATAAATAATTTATTTTTTCACTAGCTTCTGTTAAAGTTGGTCCACTCCAACCATATTCTTCTGGCACAACAATAAAAATTTGGTTTTTATCTTCCCACTTATCTTTTTTATTGTCAATTGTTAAACTATGCATTGAACTTGAATTAGTTTCAAAAACACCATTTCTTATAACTTTCATAAAACTTCTCCTTTTATATTCTTATAATATAATTATAACACAATATTTGGCAAAAGTCAATAAAAAAAAGGGGAGAACCGCAGTTCTCCCCAAATATTTAGTTTTTTTCTGAAAAATTTACTAGTAGTTTTATACTAGAAGCGACACTTTTTAGTTCTGCATCTTTTTGAGATAATTGACTAGTTAATCCACTAATTTTTGCTTTCTCAGCGGCAAGACTAACTTCCAACTCTTTGATTTTGTTTTGTGCAGCGTAAAGGTCGCCACTTAGTTTACCAATATCTACATTAACTTTATTTAATTGAATTTTTAAGTTTGCTATTTCGGCGTTTTTAACACCAATTTGTTGTTCCAAATTAGCAACTTTTTGTTCCGACATATTTAAAGCTGTTTTCAATTTATCATATTCAACTTGAGGAACTCCTGTTTGAAGTTTAGTTAATTCCATAATCATTACTGAATTACAATTAACATCATATAAATCAGGGCTTATTGGCAATTTATATTTTTTTTGAAATTCCCCTAAACCATTAGAAGTAGCTTGTCCCCATGAACCATCTGCTCCATAAGAAACACCTTTATTTGTCATTGGTATTCCTAATTTAAGAAACCCTGTTTGCATACTTTCAACATTCTTATTCCCACTTAAACTATCTTTATCTCCTCTTTTACTTATTACCATATTTCCTCCATAGTCAACAAAAGGATTGAAATACCAAAATGCCCATTGGTTAGTACTTGGTCTTTTACCAATCTCATACTGAACAACTCCATAATTGCCGCCACGTGACTCCCATCCAACCCACTTACCATTGTGAACAACATAAGCTCCCCAATGTCCTGGGTAACCTAAACTAACTCCCTCTATTTTAGGAAGTGTTTCTATCGGTCCATGCGGCAAACCAAGTCTTATAGCTTCTTTATAAAGCATATCTTCATTAAAATCAGTTGACTTATTTTTAATATAATTTATTGAACCATCTGGCTCTACCCAGCGAGCATATTTATCAACACCAACACAATCAGCAACTCTTTTGCCCAACCACCTTTTCAATTCGTCAAGATGATCTGGCGATTTGTACCAATTCGGCAATCTTATAGAGTTATCGTTCCATAATTGTTGTGTGGCAATTTGACCATATGTCCCAAGCCAGTAACCAAAACCTTCTGTTTTCTTAATATTTTCTACGTAAGGAATTACAGGTTTTAGTGCCATAAAATCACCTACTCCCCCGAACTTGCATTTAAAACCCCATCGTCTTTAATGTCTTTTAAGTCGGAGATTATATTTTCTACTTTCTTTCCAATATAGGCTTTTGTTATAAATGGATGAAGAAACTTTGGCATTTTTTCAAAAACATAATTAACAACAAATTCCTTTTTTTCTTCTCCTGTTATCAATCCATTGTTTTGAAAAGACTCATTTGCTTTTTTTTCAGCAAATAAC
>JALOAG010000031.1 GCA_023228875.1 Bacteroidia bacterium
ATAAAAGACTCCTTTATGAGAAATAATCCACTTATGATAATATACTTGCTACCTAAAAACTTCAAGGGGATTGCCCTCAATTAATCGCTTCGTTATCATCATTTACAGTAATAAAAAGGAGCTTTTATGGGAAAAACTATAATTCTTGCTGAAAAACCGTCGGTTGCCAAAGAATTGGCCAAAGCTTTATCAGTTTTTAAAAGATTTGATGGGTACTATGAACAGGATAACTACGTTGTAACTTGGGCTTTAGGACATCTCACTGAGTTGGCAGAACCAGCTTATTACAATCCAAAATATAAAAGATGGTCAATTAATGATCTACCAATAATTCCCACCACCTTAAAAAGTGTTATTTTAGATTCAACAAAAAATCAATTTAAAGTAGTTGCCTCACTATTTAAAAGAGAAGATATAGATCAACTAATTATAGCTACCGATGCAGGTAGAGAGGGGGAGTTAGTTGCCCGCTCTATTATGGAGTTAGCTAATTGGAACAAAGAAACTAAAAGGTTGTGGATCAGTAGCCAAACTAAAGAGGCTATCTTAGATGGATTTAACAATTTAAAAGAGAGCTCTTTATACGATAACTTATACGAAGCTGCCAAAGCACGTTCACATGCCGATTGGTATGTTGGTTTAAATGTCTCTCGAGCTTTAACTACTAAACACAACGTAAGTTTATCAGCTGGGAGAGTGCAAACACCCACCTTAGCTATTTTAGTTGAAAGAGAGAAAGAGTTAGAAAAATTTGAGGGCTCTTTTTATTGGACAGTTAAAGCCATCTTTGAACCTTTTAGTGCCAATTTAAGTGCAGATAAAAAAACACTTCATATAACTAAAGAACAAGAGAAAGATAATTATCTAAAAGAGTTAGAGAACAAAGAGGCAACAGTAACACAAGTATTAAATGAAGAAAAAGTTGAAAATCCCCCATTGGCATACGATTTAACTGAATTACAACGCGATGCCAACCTCTATTTAAACTTCAGTGCAAAAGAGACTCTCGATGTTTTGCAACGCCTTTATGAAAATCATAAATTAGTTACCTACCCAAGAACAGATAGTCGTTACATAACGCTCGACATTGTCCCAACACTCCCTCAAAGATTAAAAGCTTTAGAATTCACCCCCTTTGGACAAGTAGCCAACATCTTTGTTGAACACGGTTATCGTAAAGATATGGATCGCTTTGTTAAAGAGAGTAAAGTAACTGATCACCACGCAATTATCCCAACAGAACAAAGAGTTGATTTAACTAAGTTAAATAAAAAAGAGGTTGATTTATGGACACTAATTGCTAAGAGGTTTATGGAAGTTTTAAGTGAGAACTACCTATATACCAACACCGATGTAACTTTACAAGTTGATAAACACACCTTTACAACTACATTAAAAAAAGAGCAACAAAAAGGGTGGCGCGACATTAGTGTTCTTAGTGATGTGGTAACTGAAATTGGGCGCACCTTACCTTATAAAGGAGAAATCCCCACCGTTGGTGATAAATTTAAAATAGAGAAATTAGTTAGCAGAAGAAATGCAACAGAAGCGCCTCAACGCTACAGTGAAGCAACTTTGTTATCAGCTATGGAGAATGCAGGGCGCTTTGTTGATGAAAAAGAGTTAAAAAGAAATCTTTCAGGGGGGTTAGGGACAGTAGCTACCCGTGCTGAAATAATTGAAAAACTAATTAACAGCTATTATGTTCAAAGAGAGGGAAGATACTTAGTTCCAACTGCTAAAGGAATCGAGTTAATTAGATTAGCACCTGAGGAACTTACCAGTCCCACCTTAACTGCAAAATGGGAAGGGCGCTTAGCTGATATAAGCGATGGGGTAGAGCAAAGCTCTTTATTTATCGACGATATTAAAAAAGAGACTACAAAATTAGTTAACAACGTTAAAAATGATAAATCTAGATTTGAGATGAGTGGGGAGGGAGTTATTAAGTGCCCCCATTGTGATTTTGCAATGTTGAGTTTTAAAGATGAGTTAGATCAGATTCACCACAAGTGCCAACGCCTAGGGTGTGGTTATGAGCAGATGTTGGTGAAAAAAATAAAACCTGCTAAACAAGCTGTGGTAAAAACTCAAAAGTTAGCCTCTGGTAAAAAGGTTATGGTGGTTAAAAAAGGAAAAAGTGTTGCCTCTTATGAGACAACACTCAAAGTAGTAACCCCTTCTCGTTATAAAAAGAGAGTAGAGCATACCTCTTATAAAAACCAGGAAGATTCAAATACCACAACCTTTGCCGATTTAATTAAAGCTAGCGAACAAAGGCGTAAAAAGCGCTCTTAAATTAGAGCTAACATATCGCTCATGTTGTAGATGCCGGGGGCAACTGTTGTAATGTACTTTGCAGCAGCTATTGCCCCTGTTGCAAATACATTGCGTGAAAAAGCGCGGTGGCTAAAGCTAATCACCTCATCTTCACCCGCAAAGAGAACTTCGTGTTCTCCAACTATTGTTCCACCACGAACTGCATGAATTCCCAATTCCCCTTTTTCTCTTTTAGTTTTTAGACCGTGACGTCCAAAGGTGTAACTTAGTGAATTATCTAGTGCCTCATTAACTGAATCTGCCAACATCAAAGCAGTGCCACTAGGAGAGTCTTGTTTTTGGTTGTGGTGCTTTTCAACAATCTCAACATCAAAGCTATCTGCTAACACTTTTGCAGCTGTTGCAACAACCTTTTGTAATAGGTTAATCCCTAACGACATGTTGCCACTCCGAAAGATTGCAATTTTTGAAGAGGCCTCTTCTAATAAAGAGAGCTCTTTCTCTTCTAAACCTGTTGTAGCAACTACTAAAGCTAAACCCTTTTCCACTGCTGATGGAACATAAGAGTGTAGTGATTGAGGAGTTGAAAAGTCGATAATTACATCAGCAATAACATCACACTCACTTAAAGAACTAAAAACTGGAAACGAAGCATCTCCTTGATTTAGATCAATTCCAGCAACAACTTCAACATTTTGTTGAGAGGCAATTAGAGTTGCTAAAGTTTTACCCATTCTCCCATTACACCCATTTAATATAACTCGAGTCATTTTAACTCTCCTTTTTAACCATTTTCTAAATGTTAGTATAAAAACAAAAAATGTTCAATAAAAACATTTTTGTTATTCTATAGACATTATGTTTATTATTTACTATACTCTATTTCATTCATCAGGAGGGTGAGCCATGAAAAAATTTAGAGGCGTTTATACAGCACTAGTAACCCCATTTACCGAGTATGGGTTATTTGATGAGAAAGCTTTTGCTAAGATAGTCAATTTCCAAATAGATTCAGGAATTGATGGGTTGGTCCCTTGTGGAACAACTGGTGAAAGTCCAACTTTAAGTCACTCAGAACACGATCGAGTGATTGCTAGCACAGTTGAATTGGCCAACAAGAGAGTTCCAGTAATTGCAGGAACAGGTTCAAATGCAACAAGCGAAGCAGTAAGATTGTCTAAACATGCAGAATCAGCTGGGGTAGATGCACTTTTGTTAGTTAACCCCTATTACAATAAACCAACTCAAAAGGGTCTTTATCTTCACTACAGAATGATTGCCGACTCAGTTGGAATTCCTTGTATCTTGTACAACATTGCTGGACGCACTGCAGTTAACTTAGAGACAGAGACCTTAGTACGTTTAGCCAACGACTGTCCAAATATTGTGGCAGTTAAAGAGGCTAGTGGAAATATTAAGCAAATGAGCGATGTTATCAACCAAACTGAAGATAACTTTGCCACCCTTAGTGGTGATGATAATATGGTCTTAGATCTAATTGAAGCAGGTGGAGATGGTGTTATCTCAGTTGCAGCTAACCTAATTCCAAAACAGATGTTGGAGATGGTGCATGCAGCTTTAGGTGGGAATATGAGTTTAGCCCGTCAGTGGGAGAAAAACTTACACCCATTCTTTGAAGCATGTTTTTATGAAACAAACCCAATTCCAATTAAAACTGCAATGGCAGAGTACGGCTGGTGTGAAGAGCAATTTAGGCTTCCCATGTGCTCATTTGAAGATGAGACACATCGCACCAACTTGTCAAAAGTTTTAGCAACATTAGATATTACTAGAGGAGATCAATAAAACTAAAATGGCTACTATTAATAAGAATTATCGCAAATTAGCTTCTGGCTATCTCTTTCCTGAGATAGCTAGACGCACAAAAGCATACCAACAAGCAAATCCTACTAAAAAGCTCCACCGCTTAGGAATTGGAAATACAACTGAAGCTTTAAGTAGTGAAATTGTTAAAGCTCTACATGAAAAAATAGATAAACTTGCTAACAATGAGACTTACAGCGGTTATGGAGATGAGCAAGGTGATTTAGCTTTAAGAGAAGCTCTAGTTGGCTATTACAAAAAAATGGACATCGATATAAAAGAAGATGAGGTGTTTGTTAGTGATGGGGCTAAACCCGATTCAGCAAACATCCAAAGTATCTTCTCACCAGAGAGTATCGTTGCCATTCAAGATCCAGCTTATCCTGTCTATGTTGATTCCAATGTAGTTAGTGGAAGAAGTAGTGGCTTTGATGAAGCTAACGGTGTTTATAAAGATTTTGTTTATCTTAAAGGGAATATAGAAAATAAGTTTTTCCCACCTCCACCAAAGAAGAAGGTAGACTTAATTTATCTGTGTAGCCCTAACAACCCGACAGGGGCTGTTGCCACTAAAGAGCAACTAGAAGAGTATGTCTCTTATGCTAAAAAACATAAAAGTGTAATTATTTTTGATGCAGCTTACAATGAGTTCATCAGCGATCCCACTCTTCCTAAATCTATTTACCAAATAGAGGGGGCAAAAGAGTGTGCTGTTGAGATTAACAGCTTCTCTAAATTCTCAGGTTTTACTGGAGTTAGGTTGGGATGGTCAATTGTTCCCAAAGAGTTAAGTGTTGAAGATAGTGAGGAAGGTGAGATTAACCGCCTTTGGTTTAGAAGACAAGTAACATTTTTTAATGGGGCAAGTAACATATCTCAAGCAGGGGGCTTAGCAGTACTCTCTGATGAAGGATTAGCTCAATCTAAAGAGTTGGTTTCTTACTACATGGAAAATGCTCAAATCATCAAAGAGACTTTACAAGAACTCTCTTTAGATGTGTATGGGGGTACAAACGCCCCTTATCTGTGGGTAAAAGCTCCAAACAATCTAAAATCGTGGGAGTTTTTTGATCAACTGTTAAATCAGTGTCAGGTAGTTGTAACTCCAGGTAGTGGCTTTGGCTCTAGTGGGGAGCACTTTGTCCGCTTCAGTGCTTTTGGTCACAGACAAGATATTTTAGATGCGGTAAAATCGATTAAAGAGAACTTAAAAATTTAGGAGTAGTGCATTGGCTGATAAAAACTTACCAATAGAAACAAATTCTTTAATAGAGCTGGCAAACAAATTAGAGACCCCATTTCACCTTTACGATGAAAAAGGGATTAGAGAGAACATCAGAGTTTTTAAAGAGGCCTTTAGTTGGGTAAAAGATTTTAAAAACTACTTTGCTGTAAAGGCTCTTCCCAACCCAGCAATTATAAAGATTATGAAAGAGGAAGGCTTTGGAGCCGATTGTTCTTCACTACCTGAATTAATAATGACAGAGAAAGTTGGCTTAAAGGGGGAAAATGTTATGTTTACCAGTAACGATACCCCCGATGAGGAGTTCATAGCTGCAGCTAAGATGGGTGCTGTTATTAACTTAGATGATATAACGCACATTGAAGCACTGGATCGCAGTGCTGGTATACCCAATTTAATCTCTTTTAGATACAACCCAGGACCCGATCGAACAGGGAATGTAATTATTGGTAATCCTGTTGAGGCAAAATATGGTTTAACTACTGAACAACTTGTTCCTGCCTACATTAAAGCAAAAGAGCTTGGGGCAACTAGATTTGCCTTACACACAATGGTAGCGTCCAATGAACTAGATCGCTCTTACATTGTTGAAACAGCAAGGATGTTGTTTGAACAAGCTATAAGAATTTACAAAGAGGCTAAAATTAAAATTGAGTTTGTCAATTTGGGGGGAGGAATTGGTATTCCTTATAAACCTGAAGAGAAGGCTATTGATTTAAAACTTCTTGGGGAAGAGATTAAAGAGTTGTATGAGAAGATGATTATAGGAAACAACTTAGATCCTCTAAACATCGTCTTTGAGTGTGGTAGGATGATTAGTGGCCCTTACGGGTATCTAGTTTCCAAAGTGCTCCATGTAACAAAAAAGTATAAAAACTTTGTTGGTCTAGATGCCTCAATGGCAAATCTGATGAGACCAGCTTTGTACGGCTCTTATCATCACATAACTGTTTTAGGTAAAGAGAATGAAAATAAAGATCACCTTTATGATGTAACAGGATCTCTATGTGAAAATAACGATAAGTTTGCTATCGATCGTAAACTACCTAAAGTAGAGGCCGATGATATCTTTGTCATCCACGACACAGGAGCTCATGGACACGCTATGGGCTTTAACTACAATGGAAAACTTAGAAGTGCTGAGTACCTTCTTAAAGAGGATGGTAGTGTTGAGATGATAAGAAGAGCAGAGACTATTGAAGATTACTTTGCCACTTTAAACTTTTAGGAAAGACAATTATGGCCCACAAATTTGATGTAAGAGTTTACTACAGCGATACCGATGCAGGTCAAATTGTTTATCATGGTCGCTATTTAGATTTTGCCGAGCATGCTCGCACTGAGTTGTTTCGCTCCCTTGCTCAAGGCAACACCTCCTTAATGGAGATGATTGATAATGGGGTAGGTTTTGTCGTTAAATCTATCAACGTAGTTTACCACCAGGTGGCAGTACTCGATGATCTACTAACAGTGATCTCCACCATTAAAAACTCTAAAAGATTCTCTTTAACTTTCTTACAAGAAGTAGTTAGAGACGACGAGGCAATAGCAACCTTAGAAGTTAAGGTTGCTGCCATTAATTTAAATACACGCCGCCCAATGCCTTTTGAAAATTGGTTTATTGAAGCAGTAGATAATCTTTAATCAATAAAACCAATCTCATAAGGAACTTCAACTAAGAAAGTAGCAGATCCAATAGAACCAACATCTTCTAATTTCACCACCACATCGTAGCGTCTAGTTCCCCCAATTAAAGATTCAATTGTGTAACTAAGGTCATTTTCACCTTCGATTAACTGTCCATCACAATACCAAAGACAACTCAAATGCTCTTCATTTAAATTACTAGAATCTAAAACAAAAGTTAGTTTTGCACTATCTCCAATTTCCAACTGCTGATTATCAATTCCAATTGCTCCTTCAATTATAGATCCAGTGTTATCAATAATTGAAAAGTGATTCTCATTTGCCAACAATCCTATTATTAAAGTTTTATCAACACTACTAACTCTTTCATTTAACACTCTAACAGCTTCAATAAAACCTGAAATCACATCACCATCACAAATTAGATTAACTTCTAGTAGATAAAAGCCAGCAGGTACTTCTTCAAAAGTGAAAGATTTATCCCCTGAATTATCTATCTCACTCTTAAAAAGAGTCCCATCTAGCTCTTTAAGGGTGTAACTAAGTTTTTGATCTCCGTAACTTTGTTCACTATTCCAATCAACGCTTATTGAAATATCACCTGATCCAACTAAGTTATCTAACTCAATTGCTATGGTGTTAGTTTGTTTGGTTATTACAACTTCAACCTCTCCACTAGCTAGGGCAACATCAGCAGAATCGTACGCAGTTACATCAAAACTCCACTTCCCAATTGGTAAAGCTTTTAAGATAAAAGAGTTTTCATCAATCTCTTTTACGATGGTAGTAGAGTTGGGTCCAGTTCCTTTAAGCAAGTAACTAGTAACACTATAATCTACATCAATTGACCTGTTTACAGTGGTGAATTGAACGGTTACATCTTTAGTTGTTTGTTTAAGATCATTATCACAACTGACAAAAACTAAGATAGCTAAAACTAAAACAAGTAAAATACTCTTTTTATGTGCCATTTTTTTCCCCCTTAAGAGTACTTATAAAATGGCAATCTTGTTCTATTTACTTCAAATTTATTTTAATATTTTACAATAATACTCATATAAGGTATGATATAAGTAAAATTGTATTGAGGTGAAAATTATAGATTACTTTAAAAGAATAGAAAAGATTATTAAAAAGCAGAAAGGGACATTGTTAAGTTCTGATTTAGATAAAAATGGAATTCCAAGAACTTATCTATCAATGATGGTATCAGAAGGTAAACTTGAAAGGGTAGAAAGGGGTGTTTATGTTTTGCCTGACTCATTAGAAGATGAGATGTTTATTTTACAAAAAAAGTATCCTAAATTAATTTATTCCCACGAAACAGCCCTATTTTTGCACCAATTATCAGATCGAACTCCTTTTGAGTATAGCGTAACAGTTTCTAGTGGATACAAGGTTGTTGAAGCAATATCCAATAAATCCAAGGTTTATTATGTGAAGGAAGGTTTACATATGATGGGAGTTGTAGAGGTATCTTCATCAATGGGAAATCCAATAAATATTTATGGAGTTGAGAGAACTATTTGTGATTTGATAAGAAGTAGAAACAGAATTGATATCCAAATATTTTCTGATGCACTTAAAAGAGTTTCTTCTAAAAAGGGAGTAGACTTTTATTTGATGACAGAATACGCAAGATTATTTAGAGTTGAAAAGATATTGAACACCTATTTGGAGGTACTTCTTGCATGAATAAAATTCTAAGAACTTATTCAAATCCCTTTAACAATGTGTTCTATGAATATCTTTAGTCCTATTAAGATAAGGAGGATTCCACCAGCTATTTCAACTCTTCCTTCTAAAAATGAACTGCTTTTCTTACCTAGATAAATACCACTTCCTGAGATGATGAATGTTATGATTCCTATAACAACAGCTGATGGGATAATAGGGATACAAAGTGCTTTGAAGGTGAACCCAACAGCTAAAGCATCAATGCTAGTGGCAACTCCTAATAACAAAAGAGCTTTGTTAGTTATTTGACCCCTTTTATTAGTTGGGCAACTTAATTCGTTAACCTGAGAACTCTCTTGGCCTTTAGAGCCAACTCTAATCATATTTATTCCAATAGCAGAGAGAAGTATTAAAGCTATCCAATGATCTAACCTACAAATAA
>JALOAG010000032.1 GCA_023228875.1 Bacteroidia bacterium
TTTTGAAAGTGTTGGAGAGTTAGTTGCGTATTTGGAGAAGACAGGTTGGCGCAATCCTTACTATGACGGTACTTCCAAAGACATTGTTGATGAAACTATAGCAAATATGCAATCATTTACTAGAAGATTGGTTATGGGAGAGTCTAATTTAAAAGAAACTGTTGATCAAAAGCTTGCCGCAATGGGCATTGGAGATTCTGGCTCTCTTGATTTGTCCGATGATGAATTGGAGAGATATGAGGCTGAAGGATTTGGCGAAATTGAAATGGAGATTGTGCTTGACGATGACGAAGTTGGGGAGATGGATGTTTAATGAGGCGTGATTTTGATATTGCTTTGGAGAAAGGTTTTCTTCTTACTGAGGAAAAGATAGATAATGCCCGCCAGCTAGTGGAACGTTATTTAGCACATTTTACTGTTTATCCTGATACCTACATTGACCTTATTACTCCAAAAGCAAGTCATTTTGAATTGTATTTTTTCCAAAGGGTTTACTTGCGCGCTTGTATGCGTTTTTCTTACGTATACATCACTGCTGGTCGTGGTACTTCAAAAACATTTCTTGCTGTGCTTGCTCTTTATTTGAGGTGTATCTTTCAACCAAATTCAAAACAATTTATTTGCGCTCCTGGTAAAGGACAAGGTATACGTATTGCCGCGGAAAAAATTGAGGAACTTTGGAGAGAGTTTCCTTTACTTAAAAAAGAAATTATTAGGGATCACATGAGTGGTTCAGACGTTCATCTATGGTTCCGCAATGGGAGTGAGTTAACTGTTGTTGCCGCCCTTGATAGTGAGCGTGGAGGCCGTCGTAATGGGGGATTGGTTGACGAAGTTCGTGACCATGACGCCGAAAATTTAAATCAAATTGTTATTCCCTTAATGACTAAAGATAGATTTATGGTTAATGGACTTATTAATCAGTTTGAGCCACAACACGCTCAAATTTATAGTACTTCAGCAACAAGTAAGGCAAGTTATGCTTATGAGAAACTTATTGAGATTCTTATAAAGACTATAATAATGCCCGAAGATAATTTCATAATGGGCATTGATGTTAGAATACCTATTCTCCATGGTCTTGTTTCTAAAAAACATATTCAAGACCAAAGACTTTCTGGAACAGTAAAGGAAGGAGACTTCGCAAGAGAGTACCTTTCAATATATACTGGAGGAAGTAGTGAGTCTTGGTATAATTATAATCGTTTGTTAAAATATAGGACAATTATTAATGCCGAGACAAAATATTCACAAAATTTTGTAAACACCAAAGATGGATTTTACCTATTAAGTGTAGACGTAGGTCGTCTTTCAGCGCAAACTGTTATTTGCGTGTTTAAGGCAACAAAAAAAGAAAATAGTTTTGTGAAAAAATTAGTGTATATGGAAGTTTTAGAAAAAATGCACTTTGAACAACAGGCCGCAGCATTAAAAAAATTAGTTGAAGATTTTTCAGTAAAAGAAATAGTTATTGATGGTACTGGACTAGGTGTTGGACTTCTTGACTTTATGGTTAGACCAACAATAGATAGTGCAGGTAACTATTATCCTCCCATTGGCGTAGCCAATGATTCTGATTACACCAACAAACAACCGAGAGATTGCCAAAAATTAATTTACGTTATTAAACTTACTCCGGCGTTGAATAGTGAAATACATAGTATTTGTTTTTCTGAGTTAATGAGTGGTAAAGTTCGTTTTTTAATAAGAGAGCAAGAAGCAAAAATGAAATTGCTCGCTACTAAAAAAGGAAGTAAAATGCCGCCAGAGCAAAGAATTGCTAGACTGATGCCATATGAAATGACAACTCGTCTTTTTGACGAAATGTGTAATTTGAGAGCTAAAACAGATTATCGTGGAATTGCGCTTGAGAGAATCAATAGCCGAATGGGAAAAGATAAGTATTCTGCTTTTGAGTACGGTGTTTGGAGACTCAAAATGCTAGAAGAGGCGCACTTTAAAAATCTTAGGAATAATAATAAAAATCCGATGAGAATGATATTCTATACTCCCAGGAGGTGAGAAAAGGTTAAATGAATGATGAAAAAAGCAAAATGGTTAATTTTGCAAAAAGTATAAAAGAAATGATAAGTGTAAGTGGAGATGCTTACAATGCCAACTCAATGAAAAGAGTGAATGTGTCTACTGAAACTACTGAAGATATAATATCCATTATTGAAGCGGGAAATGCTGATCAAATAATAGCCCTCTCTGAAAAGTATGTCGCTACTAGTGGACTATATCAAAGAATTTTAGTATATTTTTCTACTTTTCTTACTAACGATGTTTTTATCACACCTAAAAAAATTACTTCAAAATCATTAAATCAGAAAAAGTATTTGGAGAATTATAGGAAAGCAACTTTTTTTGCTGATACTGTATTAGACCCAAAACTTAATTTTCCGAGAATTACTTTTAAACTACTTGTTTACGGAGCATATTATGGTATATTAGTAGAAGAAAGTGAAACAGAAATGGTTTTAAAAGACTTGCCGACAAAATTTTGCCGCAGTCGTTTTAAGACACATCAAAATGTTAATGTTTTAGAGTTTGACGTTAGTTATTTTGATACTATTACAGATAAAGTTTTAAGAGAGAATGCTTTGAAAGAATATCCAAAAGAGTTTAAAAAAGCACACAATGCTTATAAAAAAGACGTTAAACTCAAATGGTTTACGGTCTCTCCTGAAATTGGAGTTGCTTTCTACTATCAAGATCAATACAAACCTTTCTTTATATCTATGATTCCAACTGTCGCCGACTTGAGAGAGTATAGGGCGTTAGAAAAGAGTTTAGATAAACAAGAGCTTGAAGAAATTTTAGTTCAAGAAATTCCAGTAGATAAAGAAGGAAACTTTATTTTATCTTCTGATGAAGCAACTGAACTACATCGTGGCGTAGTTAATATGTTGAAGAACAATCCTTATACGGATGTTATCACCACATTTGCTAAGCTCAATTTGCTAAAGGTTAGTGATAAGACAAAATCTGCTAGAGATAATTTAGAAAAAACAGAAAGAAGTGTATATACAGAGGCCGGAGTTTCCAAATTGCTTTTTGCTGGAGACAGTGCAACAGCAGTTAAAATGTCTATTACCAATGATATGGCTTTAATTCTTGACATTGAAGAACAATATGTTAGTTGGCTTACTTATCAAACCAATCTAAAATACGCAGAAAAAAATAAATATTATTTTGAGGTAAGTCTTTTACCGATTTCTCATTATAATAGAAATGAAATGTTGGACATTTATTTAAAGGCGGCCCAATATGGTTATAGTAAAATTTTAGTTAGTATCGCCGCCGGACTAAAACAATCCTCATTCTTAGATTTAATTGAATTTGAGAATGAAATTTTAAAACTTCATGACATCATGATTCCACTTCAATCATCACACACTAGTAGTGGCGATGATGGAGATAATGGACGTCCTAAAAAGGAAATTGATGAAAAAGAAGAAAAAACAATAGACAATGAAGAAGGCATGTAGAGGAGGGAAATATGCACAATATGGAAATCCCAACTACTTTCTCAATTGACTTCGTTGGCGAATTGGAAAAAGTGAATGAACTTATTTCTAAAGTTGCGGCAAAAGTTTATTATAAGGGCGGCAATAGAAATGGTACTTGGATAACTGATGATTTTGCTGAAAAGTTAAATAAAACAATTTTCAATGTACCCATTGTTGCATCCTATAATCCTGAAACAGAAGATTTTGAAGATCATGAGGATAATGGGCATAAGAAAGCATATGGCTTTGTTCCGGCTCATTCCGAATTAAAGTGGATAGAAGATGAGAGTGGAAAAAATTATCTCACTACAGATGTTTATTTGTGGGTTGGCTATTGGCCAGAAGCTGCAAAAATAATTAATAAAAGTCAATCTATGGAACTCGATAAAAATACGATTTCTGGAGATTGGAAAGTTATTGGTGGAGATTATTATTTCGTTTATCAAACTGGTTCATTTAAAGGTCTTTGCGCTCTTGGAGACACAGTTCTCCCTTGTTTTGAAAACTCTGCTTTCTTTAACTTAGATGAAGATAGTCGTTTATTTTTTGAAGGAGTTGACATAGTTGATGAGAAAAATTTAGGAGGAAAAATAATGGAAGAGAATTTAAATGCTGAAGTAGTGGTTGTTGATGAAGCAACTATTGCTACAGTTACTAATACCGAAGAGGTTATTGTAACAGAAGAAAACACTATTCAAGAAGAGGTAGTAGAAGAAATTGCAGTAGAAGAATTTGTTGCAGATGAAGAAGAAATTAATACGGTTTCTTCTCTTGTAGCAGACACTGTTTCTGTTGTTGAAGAGCATTCTGAAGTAATTAACAATGAAGATGGAAGCACAACAATTATTAATGAAGTTGCTACTAACTTAATATCAATTGAGACTTATTATGCTTTACAACAAGAAAATGAAGAATTAAAGCAAAAAGTTGCCGACCTTGAGAGTGAAGTCGCAAATCTCACAGTTTACAAGGATGCCGCGATAGATAGAGAAAAAATGGAAGTGGTTGATTCTTTTAAGAAAAGATTATCTGAGGAAGAAATTTCACCTTTTGTTGAGTCTCTTGCTAATTATTCTACAGAAGAGTTGAGGACAAAATTATCCGTAGTTTTAGCTAACAAGGTGTTAGGCGAAACTGTTGAAACAATAAGTCCAGAAAAAACTAATTTTGTCTCTGTCCCTGGCAAAATAAAAGAAGAGGGGATAGTAAGTATTTTAAGAAAAAACAGAAAAGACTAATTTATTAGGAGGATTTAATAATGTCTGTTGAAAGATTAACTATTGATGGTTATGCTTCTCTTGAACTTAATAGAGTTTCATTTCCTATCACTGGTAGAGTAGTTGCAGATGTTGCGCTTAATAGTGGATTTAACGCAGCAACTCCTGCTGAAAATGGAATGATCTTGGCTATTGACTATGCAGTTGGAGAAGTTGTAAGACCTACTAACGCTGCAGAAACAAGAGTTCTTGGTTTGCATTTCTCACCAGAAAAAGAATACGATCCAAACCTCAGTGGTTTGAATCAATTTAAGTTGACTGCTGAGTCAACAAATGATTATCAATTGAGAGCACAAGGCTTCTATCCAAGACTTGGACTTCTAAGTGTTGGAGAAAAATTCACTACAAACTGCTTATCATACAATACTGCCGCTTTTGCTAATGATGCTGAGGTTCTTGCCGCACTCGATAATTGCGCTACTACTCCTGTTTATGGTGTACCTAGCTCAACTGGAGCAATTGAATTGGTAGCTTCACTTGTTGGTAACGAAGCTGTTGCTTTGCAAGCAATCAAAAATACTACAGTTCCTAACGGTGACGTTGGTGTAAAACTTGTAGTTATTAAGGCACAATAAGGGAGGAGGTAACTGAAATGGCTTTTAATAAAGAAATTTTTGAGTTAGCAAAATTTGCTGCTCAAGGCAAAGGCTACGTAGCGAACTCTGAAACTTATTCAGCGAAAGACGTAGAATCAAGTCTTAAAGATGAAATCAAAAGACTTGTAAAAGATTACTATAGTTTCCAAAAACATAAATATGATGTTTATGAATTAATCGCAACTACTGTTGATGCTATTCTTCCTGAAAGAGTAGAAGCAACAATGGGACAATTCGCGGAAATTGTAAATCTTGCTCAAGGGCAAAAACAAATATTCAAAAAGAAACTTGGACGTACTCGTGCAAAACAATTTATTGGTCGTGTTTCGCCTGCTGGTATTTATGAGACTTTTAGACTTGATAGTGAAAACTTTGAAGTTTACACTCATGCAATTGGTGGTGGAGCTCGTATAGACTTTGAAAGATATCTTGATGGCGTTGAAGATTGGTCTGAGCTTGTTCAAATTATTTTAGACGGACTTGAAGCTGACGTTTATAAAGAAGTTGCTCTTGAACTTCAAGCTTCATATAATGCATCTGGACGTCCAGCAAATACTAAGTATTCAACTGGATCTTTCGTAGCTGCACAAATGAGAAACCTTGTAAATACTATCCGTACCTATGGTGACGGAGCAGTTATTTTCGCAACAGCTCAATTCATTAATGCTATGGATGAGGCTGTAGTTTATTCAACAGGACAAAACCCAAGTGTTTCACCTGCTGATATTGATGATCTTCGTAGACTTGGTAGACTCGCTATGTTCTATGGCGCACCTATTTTGGAAATACCTAATGCTTATGAAGATGAAACTAATACTACATTACAAATTAACCCTGAATTTGCATTCATTCTTCCAACAAGTGGACAAAAAATTGTTAAAGTTGTTTTTGAGGGTGACACTCTTATTAATGATCTTGGACAAGCAGCTGGAGACTTTTCAATGGAAATGCACGTATACAAGAAATTTGGTACTGCTATAATGTTTACTAATAACTGGGGAATTTATCAAAATACTGCCTTATTGGCATAATTGAATAAGGGGGAGATTTATTCTCCCCCTATTCTGGAATAAAAGGAGGATTTATGGAGAGTTATATCGTTAAAAAATTAATTACAGGTAATGTTGGGTATATTATACCTGGCGAAAACAGATCTAGAATGTGGAAAGACACTGGAAAAAAAGGTGTTGAAACACGTCAACGTGTTCCTTATGAAGAGTTAGAAAAAGTTTCTTTTGATGCAGACGCAAGACGTTTATTTGAAAGAGGATACTTAATTATTGAAGATAGGGAGTGCCGCATTAAGCTAGGTTTTGAAGACGCTGATCCAGAATTGGAGAAACAAAATCAATTAATTTTAGATAGGTCTCAAATTGAAACTTTGCTTTACATTGAAAGCTACGAAGCTTTTAAAAAGAAAATTGAAAAAATGGCCGATGGTTCTAAAGAAATTTTAATTGAAGTTGCCGTTAACAACGACAAAAAACAATTAAGTGTAGAAAAGAGCGATTACATTAGAAAAGTTTTCCATGTTGATGTAGAGAAAATTCAAAGAGATATAAGAGATGAGTTAACAACCGGAAAGGAGGGCTAATAACATGGCAACTCCCTATTCAGATGTTTACGGTTCGTTTTTAGCTAGAATAGAAGAAGATGATTGGATAAGGGAAGAAGAAACAGAGGTTGTAGAAGCAGATTTATTTGAAATATTGAAGATGGCTGTTTTTGACTTTAGGTTTCCCAGAATAGTGATTGAATTTGATCCTTTAACAGCCAGTTTTACTAATGTGCTAACAAATGCCGAAATTCAGGTTTTGGCTACTTTGATGAAGTTACATTGGTTAAGACGTCAAGTTAATACTTGGAGAGTTATTAAACAACAATATTCAACCAAAGATTTTGAATTGTCTTCGCAAGCGAACCACTTAGACAAATTGCTAAAAAGCCTTGAATTTACAGAAAAAGAGGTAAGAAGAGTTTTTGACACTTACGATAGATCTAGAAACGGAAGTCCTTTCTCTTTTAGAAACCTCGCAGGAGGTGAGCCAGATGCATAATGACTCAAAAGAATATTTTAATGCTTATAAGAATAAGCTATCTGGTAATCTTTACGGATTACTTTGTGAGAGAGAGAACAAGGGTAAGTGGGAAGAATACTTAGATTCTATTTATGTTGAATTCATGGGTTTAGAAGATGAATTAGCTAGCATAAATTATTGGAAATTGAGAGCTAAGATTGGTTCCCTACGCTATCTTAACTATTATTATTTTAGAAAAACTATTTTTGAATGCATCGGATTAACAAACAGTTTGTTAATTGATGAAGAATAATGACATATTTCGAAGATATTTACAAAAGAAGAGGGCGTTTGTGGGGAACGACATCTAAAGAACAATTACTCAATATTTCAAAAAAATATTTTGAAGATTATTTGCTCAATGGTGCAAGTTCCGAGACAATCGTTATTGATAGTCGGCAATATACCGCCGCTGTGCATGATAATAAAGACGATGAAAATAAGATTAGTAAACACTTTCTTTTGCCAGTTACTGTTAGTGCCGGACCAGGCACACTAATTAGTTGGTATGGTGATTATTGGTTGATAGTTCAAAAAGAAAAACGAAGTTTTGAAGCTTACAACAAGTTTCTTGCATTTAGATGCAATAATGCTGTAAACTGGATAGATGAGTATGGGATTTTGAAAACAAGTCCTTGTTATTTGTTTAGTACTATGGGCACTAAAGTTGAAAACAACTTTAAAATTGCCGTTGGTAAAATAGTTTTTCCTAATTTGAATAAAAGATTGAACATAATTTTACCTTATCAATTGATTAAAAATGAACAAAGATTCATTATTAATAGTGAAGCATGGAGAGTAGTTGAAAGAGATTTAGTAAGTGTAAATGGTATTTTGTACTTATCATTAGAGGAAGATTTAATTGATTCTTTTGACGACGATATTGTTAACAACATTGCTGACTCAGGCAAATTAAATGATAGTACAATAGATATAGGAATTGACACTTTAAGTTTAGAAGTTGGCGAAAGCTTTATCTTCAATCCAATTCTTTATAAGGATGGGAAATTAATTTCAGATGCAAGTTTTGCATATACAGTATTAACTGGTTCTACTTTTATTAGTATGGTTGGTAGTTCTGTTTCTGGTGTTAAGTTAGGTACAGCGACAATAGAGGTTTACCTTATCGGCAATGAAGAACTTAAGACAAGTTGTTCAATAACCGTTGTAGAAACAAGTCAAGCTAAAAAAGTTTTACAACTTATGG
>JALOAG010000033.1 GCA_023228875.1 Bacteroidia bacterium
AGTTCACCTCCTCCATCCTCTCATTCTCACTATTTTTATAGTAGCGGTTAGAGGCAATTGAAAAACGACAAATACTTGAACCATTGTTTAAGGTTGCAATAACTGGATCTGATACTAAATTTCCTTCGATAACGACAGATGATGTAATACAATTAACCTTTTAAGCAATTAAATATTTCTTTATCATATAAGCAGTTATAAGTATTAAATTATTTAAAATTTTCATTAGACTTAATGTATATTCTGTTCTTTAACACTAAAAATATTAATTAAAAAAAATATTTCTACTGCTTAGCTAATCGTTAAATTTTACAAATTAAAATATATCCAACTATAGCGCTACCTTTTGAGGTCTTATCGGCTCCTGTGATACGGTAATTAGAGGCCTAAAACACCTAAAATCTTGATTCAAGGCGCTGTTTGTCCATTTTGCATTATTTCGGGATTTTTCAAGATCGAATTTTTACAACTAAAAATGCAATTTTGATAGCGGATTATATGTTTTGCAACCATTTTAATATACATTGATGAATAATTTGATTGTGTGCCAATTCGTTAATTAGTGCAGAAAACTGCTTTATTTAAAACTTTCTATTGCACAACAGCTTGTCCGTTCATTAAAATCGGCAACAGCCAATCACGGATTGCTGCAAGTTTTAAGTTCTCTTTTTTCATTGCTAACATTTTGTCGAATAGCGGCGAAATCACATCTTGAAATTTATCATAGATTCTCTTATTAAATGCAATGTAGAGATGATTTATTGATTCTGATGCATGTAAAATATTAGAGCCTGTAGCATATTTATTTATCACTATTTGCGCATAGTCTGATTTGAAAATAGAATAAATTACAGCGTTGTTTATCGCACCTTCTAAATCAAAAATTTTCCGCAAACCGGTCGAATAACCTCCAACAAGTCCAAAATCAACCTTCCCTACAGTTCCGTCAAAGGTGACACATACATCTTCGAACTTTAAAAGCTTGTTGTTAAGTAATTTTGGATCAACATAAGTATCGCTCTGTGACCCCACATCACTAACACGATAATATGGCACAAATCCATTTTTATTAATGTTTGAATAATTCTTTGCTCCAACTTCAACACCTCTCTCAAAGGCAAATCTTTTATTAAGCGGAATACATTCCCAGCCTTTGGGAATTTTTCGTTTGAGTTGTTTGTCCAGCACCATTTCACCGCCAGAAGAACGGTAAGATTTACCGTCTATGTCAGGAAAATCAAACTGCACAAACCAATAGTCATAGATTGTTTTTATCATTGCTTCCAACTCAGCGGCAATACGTTTGTTTAATGCAATTTTTTTATCAATTGCTTCTAACGGTCTGATTATCATTTCTTGATACAGATGATCTTTATAATAAGGCACCTCTAACATGTGTAGCACATTCCTATTTACTCCAGGAACTGTACTTTTATCTTTTCCATCTACATTAAGGGCATACTGCAACAAATAATAAATATATTTCGGAAGATTCCCTTTAAAGTCTTTAACATACAAAGATGTGTTTAAGGGCCAACATTTACCATCATAATAATAGATTTTTCCTATTGTGCCGTAGCGGCCTGTAACTACATTTTCACCACCAACTTTATATTCGTTATGTGTGCCAGAAAAACCAGCTGAGCTGATAACTGGATACTCGCCCTCAGTTCGATATTCTGATGGCAAATCATAGCCTCTTTGAAACTGAAGTATATCTCCAATCGGTGAAATTGTGATTTTATTCATAATTCACCCGACCAAGTTGAGTTTTTATTTCATCTTCCAACTTTTTTCCTTCAACAAACATATTATCTAGTCGCTTGGAGAATTTTGTCATCTTATCCTTAAATTCATCTGGCGTCAGTTCAACATATTCAATTTTAACTTCAAAATACTGTCCAGCACTAAAAGACATTCTTTTTGCTTCAATATCAGAATAATCCACGGCTACGCAAAAACCATCTTCAGATTTAGCCTCATTAAAAGCGTTAACAATTTTTTTAATCTCATCAACACTAAGAACAGTTCTCTGGTTTCTACCATCTTCTCTTATTCTTGTTCCAAGGTTAGACGCATCCATTAAGACTACCTTATCAGTGATGTTCTCTCGGTCTATAAATAGAACAGAAACGTTTGTGCCTGTAGTTGCGAAAATATTTGATGGCATAGAAATAACACCACGTAGCATTTTGTTTTTTATTAAATATTTACGAATACTATTTTGTATTCTTGCTCCAGCAGTCAAAAAACCCGTTGGTACAACCACAGCTGCCTTGCCTTTATCTTTCAATGAAAAAACAATATGTTGTAGAAACATAAGATAGATCGCCATTTTACTCTTATCTTTTTTAGGAATGTTGGGTACTCCCACCCAAAACCGCTTCTTATGTTTCTCTCCTGCTAACGTATCTCTATTTTCGCTAAAATCAACATTAAAGGGTGGATTACTGACAATATAATCAAATTGTGCAAGTCCATCTTTATTTGGATTTAGGTGACGGGGATTAGCAATTGTGTCATCGTGCACCACATTCGGTAGAGAGTGAACAAGATCATTTAAAATAAGATTCAATCGTAAAAATTCATTTGACTTCTGTGAAATATCTTGCGTGTAAATAGTACAGTTCTGCTCTCCAATTTCATGGGCGAGCGCTAGAATCAATGTACCTGTTCCAGCCGCAGGGTCATACACCGTGACGTTCTTAGCGCCATGCGGAACCATAATTTGCGCGATGATACTGGAAATCGAATGTGGCGTGTAGTACTCGCCATATTTACCGAAATCTTTATTGTAGTCTTTAATTAGATACTCAAATATTGTAGCAAAAAAATCATACTTTTGCTCGAATACTCGATCGAAACTATATTCGGCAAGCTTAGTAATAATAGCACGACAAAAACCATCTTTTTTCTCTTGTTCAATTACATATTGTGAGATCTTGTCAAACAGGCTGATTCTTGATTGTCCTCCTGCTCGAACAGAGAAAATATCAATATTAAAATTTGCTATATCCACTAGAGTATCATCGAAAAGCACATGAAAATCTTCTTCATTCTGGCGGTTAAATAAAAATGATATAAAGTGCTCAGGTTTTAATCGTGCTGTCGAAGCTCCGAAATCTAAAAGCATTAATCCATAATCCTGTTCGGATATTGTAGACATAGCAGACTCGATTTCAGCTACTGTCATATTTTCATATTTCGGTACGACTTTCCTAGCCTCGTAAATAAACTTGTCGTTAATAAATTTATACAAAAACACTTCAGTAATTATTTTATATTCACTGCTCGCATTTCCTAAACCGTAGTTCGTACAAATCGCCTTTAGGTCATCAATCATCGCTTTTGTTAGCGTTGTTACATCTAATACTTGCATCAGCTTGCCCAATTCCTTTCATCAAAATATTCGTTTGATATGCATTCCCCCACATTTTTAATTTGCAACGCAGTCAGTGGCACATCGTTTTCAACAAACCCCTGCTTAATAAGGGGAAACATATCTTTCATGAAATACGGCTCATTGTCTAATAGTTTCGCATTGGAAAACACTCTTTCATCTATTTGGTATTTAAGATTAAGCAATATATTGTGCAGAACAGAGTCAGCTGCGAGTGGAGGTGGTGTTTCTTTCATACGTTTATGCGCTCTCATAAATTTAGGGTCGTTTTCATATTTTGCCATGAGCATCTGGTCAGCCAAATTTTTTTGCTCAGCTGCTTTGCGTATACGGTCAAGTTCTGCAATATTAGCTGCCATTTCCTCAGCAGACAACTCTTCAATGTTTTTCTTGCTTAAGAGTCGTTGCAACTCTTCCAAAAGAGAGATATATTCCAAATCTTTTGGATCAAGATTGCGCTGCATTTCCAGACGAGTACTCTCAAGACTTTCTCTAAATCTGTCGGCTATGACCATTTCGCTTTCATCAACTTTCGTAAAATGAAATTCTATCTCACTCAACGCCAGGTTAAGAATAGCACTCATATCTTCAGCACTTTGAAGACTTCGCTTGAGATTGATCAAATTGATACGATTATTGACTTCACTGTACAGAGCGTTAATATTACTCAAATCAAATTTATCAGATAGTTCATAATATCCGTACAATTTTGCAATATTAAAAAGTTCCTTATACAATTCCAAAGCATGTCGTAAATCAATTAATTCAGTTTTATCCTCAATAGCTGATATCTGTTGTGAAAACACTTCAGCATTCTCTGTGTCATACAGAAATAGTTTTTCTGCGATATAGTGTAAATCATTTTGGATTTCTTTCGGAGTTTTAAAGATGTTATCATATTTTTCAATTTCATCACCTAATTCGGCTTGTAGTTCATTAAAATATGCTTTATTTGTCTTATCAAATTCTGCCTTAATGTCGGCGAAATCAACCACGTAGCCATAACGAAGCATTTTATATGGACGATTAACACGAGTTAGTGCTTGTAATAATGAGTGCTCTCTAATGATGCGCCCTAAATAAAGTTTTTTTAAGCGAGGAGCATTAAAGCCTGTGAGAAGCATGTTAAACACAATAAGGAAATCAATTTGCCCCTTCTTGAAATCATCACGGTTGTTATGTCGAGTATCAGTGTCATCTTCATCATGAAGAATAAGCGCAGAGGCATACTCCGTTTTTTTCATTTCTTCGAATATGGCTCTTGCCTGCTTTGAAGAATCACACACAATCATGCCGCCAATAGTAAAGTCATTCATGACAATTCTACTTTTATCAAAATCGGTGATGATATACTTGACAAGGGGAGCCACATATCTTGGATGAGAATATAAATCTTCTCTTGAAATTGCTCCCCTAAGGGTCTCTATTTCATGCAATGCAGATTGTAACTTTCTTTTATACGTTGTCGAAATTTCCTCACGAATGAGTTTAAGTGTATACCCATCTTCAATAGAGCGATTGTAATAATACGTGTGGATATAATCACCGAAAACCACTTTTGAGTCGTATTTTTTACCTGATACCAGTATCCCCTTATCATCATATATGGCGCCAATTAGTGGAGTACCGGTCAATGCAATCATCACCGCATCACGGTCGGAAGAAAGAAGGTTAGCAAGGAAACTTCCTGTCGGTTTATAGCTACGATGCGCCTCATCAAGAAAATATATACGTTGAACATTTACATTGTAGTCTGATTTTCGTGCTATCGAATCTTGTGAAAATTTTTGAATATTTACCACAGTGATGGTATCAGCTCCAGTGGTGTTTGTTTCTCCTTGCGATTGAATATTGGCAATGAAATCATTTTTTGAGTTTACTTCTTCTACGAACAGACCGCGAGCACGAAATTCGTTAGCTGCTTGAGTGAGTAGATCAAGTCTATCTACAATAAAATAAAACTTTGCGATAATTCCTCGTTTTTGATAATAATCTTTCAAATAGGCAACATTATAAAATGCAAGTGCCGTTTTCCCACTACCCTGAGTATGCCAAATGATGCCTTTTTTGGCCCCAGAGTTTAATTTTTGCTCTATAGCTTTCGTTGCAAAAAGTTGCGGGTAACGCATAATATGTTTTTCAAGAGTAATAATCCCATTATCATCTGTTCTTTCTACATAGGCTATAGCATATTTTAGTATCATCATGATGCGATCATGAGAAAACAGAGAAGTAATAGTTCTATTTGTGGGCGATCTTGGTGATAGATTTGTGGCATATTCTGGAGAATGTTTAAGAGACACTAAATTAGTATCTTTTAATATGGCGATTTCTTTTTGTTCATCGATAGGGGTTATCTTGGTAAAAATACTCTTATTTTCTTCTCGGAAGTGGCTGAAAAATAGTTTATTGTAACTGCTGGAAGCATAGAAAACACCTTCAAGCGGTACAACTTCAGTGTGATCATATTCACTATTATTAGAAAACACCATCATTTGTGTAACGTTAATGAAGCGTTTGAATTTCTCGTTTCTACATCGTTTATTCATACGAGTATATTCCGCTTGAATACCATCTTTGTTGTTTGGTTTTTTAACTTCCAGTAAAGCAAGTGGCATTCCATTTATGAGCACTGTAATGTCAGGGCGAAACTCATCATTACCATTTTTATACGTCAGCTCAGTCACTACTTGGAAAGAATTGCCACTGCCGTCCTTTTTGCTGAAATCAACAAGTCTTAACCCTTGATAGCCTGAAATAAGCAATCGATAAAAAGCTCTGCCGAGATCATCAGCTGAAAGTATTACTTTAATTTCATTAATGATTTTCTGCACATCGGCTACAGAAAGACTAGTTCTATTTATATTGTTGATGGCATCACGAAAAACATTGATAAAGATATTTGTATCTTCATCAATAAAGTCCTTGTGATTTTTTAGTGAAACATATTCATAATTGAGCCGTGTAAAATGTACTAATGCTGGAATCTTTACTCGTGAGTTTTCATTATGTGGACTACTCATATTACCTCCTCCCTCTTTAGTAACGTATTTTAGGCGTGCTCAATTTTCATTTCCATGATATCACTTATATCACATTGCAAAGCCATACAGATTTTTTGTAATGTCTTTGTATTTACATTCTCATTCCTACCAAGCTTTGTGACGGTTGCAGAGCTAATACCAGCAAGTTTTTGTAGATCTTTCTTTTTCAAATCTTTATCTATGAGCATTTTCCACAGTTTTTATAGCTTACACCCACACTTACACCTCAAATATACCATCCTTCTCTTACAATTATATAATCAAATGCTGTTCATAACAATAATTACATTTAACATCATAAGTATTTTACTTCGATTGCTCAAATTTTAGATTTTACATTTCTCTATTGATTCTCTTCATTCTTCGACATTACCGCTTCCATGTCAGTCGACAGGTTTGCAAGCTATAAAGGGCTGGCTTACACATGAAAGCATCACATGGAAATTTCTAGAGGACATTCGCCGCAAATGAATAAATTTTGTCTTGAAAAAATCGCTCTTTTAGCAAGAGCCTCGTTAGCCGTGAATTATTTTTTAGGAAGCCATAACCAATATATTATGGATTCATTAAAATATGGTTAAAATTCTTCTCGCCCTATCGTACTCAAAATAATGTTATAATATCAGCCAGGACCATATTAGTGTGTATTTGATCTGTTAATGCATCTTTATACAGGGAGGAAAACATGCAGAACACTATAGAATTAATTCTCGAAAATTACGTACACAGCAGTCAAAATGAATCCTTTACGCAGAATCCCACACAACATCTGTTAACAAGAGCATTAAGGAAGCAGATTGAAGAAACAGCTTCTATCAATACACAGCAGTATTATGTAAAAGGTTCCGCAGGACAAGCTAATTGGGCTGCTATTCCTTGGGCGGCGGTTTTTGACCGTGAGATTACCACGACCGCTACTAAAGGTTTTGGTATCGTTTATCTGTTTTGTAAAGACATGAGTGGTGTCTATCTGTCTATTAATCAAGGGTATGATTTTTATTATAAAAAATATAGGACTGCTGCTGCTTTAGATAAAATAAAATTGATAGGCTCACATTTAAGAAATAAATTACGCAGCGACTCGACCAACTTTCCCCTAGAAGAAATCGATCTTAAAATCTCGAGCAATGATGATTTAGGGGTAGGATATGAGGCAGGAAATATCATTGCAAAATATTATCCTGGTAATTCAATTCCACCAAACAATGTGCTGGTAAGTGATTTAAGGGAGTTAATGGGGATATTTTCTGAAATGAAAGCATTCATTCCTAAAAAAGACGATGATTTATCCTCATGGGTTGAACACATTAGCACTATCGCTACAACTGGGATAGAGGAAGACGATGGGGAGTTTCAGCCCACTATTCAAACTGAAACTCCTCAAGAATTTGTGGATGAGCCTGTTGAACGCCCATCTCAAAGTTCTTCTAGTTCCAGTTCAACTTATCGCCGGAATCCACAGAAGGCAGCTAACGCATTGTGGAATGCCGACTATAAATGTGAATACGATCCAACTCATAAAACCTTTACAAGTAAATCAAGTGGCAATTCATTTGTTGAAGCCCATCACCTCATACCTATGAGTGAACAAACTAACTATGAAAAAAGTTTAGATGTAGGTAACCGTCAAATCGTCGCCCCTATGAAATAGCTATTGCCTCTGCCACTATTGTGTTGGAGGTAATTATGGCTAAAAAGCAATTCTCCCATGAACAACGGATCTCTTACGTACGAGAATGTTTGAAG
>JALOAG010000034.1 GCA_023228875.1 Bacteroidia bacterium
CTTTTAATCTGATTGGTTTATTCTTTATTCTTACATAAGTTGATCTGCCCTCATTACAAAGCACATGAGCAGCGTAGTTGCGATTGTAGCCGGTGTAACTGACAAATTCATCTAAGATTTTACCCTTGCCTTTTTTAGTTGCCTTGCGATACCTTGTTGCTATCTTTTTAGAGAGCTTTTTCCTTTCTTGCATATTCAACTCCATTTTGTACCCTCCACCACTCTTTAAGGGTAACATTTTTATTTATTTGGAGTAGATTTCAGTTTTGAGGCACCCGCTTTGTTTCGAGTAGATTAATTATGAGGCATTGCGCCGAGTTGACAAAGGGTAACTCTTTTCCTACAATTTAAAGGTCTTATTTTATAATCTGAGATAAAGGGGGATTTGTGGCTAAAGAAGAAGCTATTGAGGTTGAAGGGATTGTGAAAGAGGCCCTTCCGAATACAATGTTCCGTGTTGAATTGCAAAACGGTCATATTATACTTGCCCATCTGTCGGGAAAGATGCGCAAACACTATATCAGAATTGTTCCTGGTGATACTGTGAGAGTTGCCCTCTCTCCATACGATTTAACCCGAGGGCGAATCATTTACCGAGAAAGATAAATCATCCCCCCTTTTGTAGTATAACCCACGTTGCTCCGTCTCCCCCTTCGCTGGGAGGGTGGTAGCCGAACAGCCTGACTAAGGGGTTGGAAGAGAGAACTTTTTGGACAACTTCTTTAACTATTGGTTTTCCGTCCAATGAGTGCAGTCCCCTTCCGTGAATTACCGAAACTTTTTCGAGTCTTTTTTTAACACTCTGTTGCAAAAAATCCTCCAGAATTAAAGCTGCTTCATCTGAGGTGTAGCCGTGTAAATCTAAAACCTCTTGTGGCTTTTTTGCTTTGAGATTACCCAAAGAGGCTTTTCCGCTTTTGTAACCCGACTTTTTTGTCCTTGTTTCAGAAAGGCCCTCTTCTTTCTCTTTAATTATAAGAGAAAAGCGGTTGTCGCCAACCGCCTTTTTCCCTTCAGAACTGGCTTCCCAGCGCTCCAGTATCTCTTTGAAGTCCATCTAGACCTCTCGTACGTCCATAAGTTCCAACACATGTGGCTTTATCAAATCAACGGCTTTGCTCATTGAAATTCCCTGCATTTTAATGGTACATACGGCATTTGTTGAATCGGTTCCCATAAACGTACCAAAGGAGATTATGTCGACACCATTGGAGGCTAAAAGACTTGTTATCTGGGCAATTACACCCGGTTTGTCTTCTACCAAGAAGCTTATCCTTACCCCAAAATGTCTGGCTCCAAACAGTTCCAGCAGAATCTTGAACAAGTCGCTTTTAGAGACAATCCCAACAAGTTTACCATCTTCCAATACCGGCAAGCTTGAAAGGTCTTGATCAACCATCAAGCGGGCAGCCTCTTCGACTGTCGTATTTTTTGTAATGGTAACAACATCACGTGTCATCAACTTCTTAACGGTCAGTTGACTCAACAAATAGGCCATTTCGTGGATTGAGAGGGTACTTACAGGGCTTGGTGAAGCGTATAAGATATCTTTTTCGGTGATTATTCCGACAAGTTTTTTATCCTTATCCAATACGGGTAATCTATGGACCTTCTCCCTTTTCATGATAGCCGAGGCTTCAGCAACTGACATTTCCGGGCTTGCCGTAACAGGATTTTGTGTCATTCGTCTACCGATAATCATCTTAACCTCCGCAAAAACAGTTTTATCTGTCAGCTAAATTATACCACACCATAAGGAACAACAACAATTATTCCCCAAGGTATGCCGATTTTACCTTCTCATTTTCGAGCAACTCAGAGCTTAAATCAGAGAGTACTATCTCACCGTTTTCCATAACATATCCCTCTTTAGAGGCTTTTAAAGCCATTCGGGCATTCTGTTCCACTAAGAAAACCGTAACTTTATCATCTCTGTTTATAATCGCAATTTTTTCAAAAATATCCTGAATAATCAAAGGAGCCAAGCCGAGACCCGGTTCATCTAAGAGTAAAAGCCTCGGAGAGCCCATTAACGCCCTGGCAATAGCCATCATCTGCTGCTCTCCTCCGCTTAGTGAGCGGGTTTTCTGTTTACGTCTAGCCTTCAGAATTGGAAAAAATTCAAACATTTCCTCTTTCTTTTGGGCTATTTTTATCTCATCTCTGACTAAAAAAGCTCCCATGTCCAAATTTTCTTCGACCGTCAAATCGGCAAAAACTCGGCGCCCTTCCGGTACTAAAGCTACACCCAAAGCCGCAATTTCATCGGTTCTTAGATTCCTGTTTAAAGGGTCTTCTTTTTTTCTGAACAGGTGGGAATTCTTCTCTTTTTTATAATCGGCATTGGCAATCTCTTGGTTCTCAAAACTTATTGAGCCTGTAATAATCGGTTCCAAACCGACTATTGCCTTAAGTAGGGTACTTTTACCTGCTCCGTTTGCTCCTATGAGACAGACAATATCTCCCTCATTAACCTCAACACTAACGTTACGCAATGCCTTGATACTACCGTAAGAGACACTTATTGAATCTATCTTTAACAAGCCACTCATGACTCTTCCTTTCCTAAATAGGCTTCAATTACTCCGGGGTTGTTCCTAATCTCTGTAGCTGTCCCTTGGGCAATTTTCATCCCGTAATTAAGCACTGTAATGGTATCACAGATATTCATAACCAATTTCATATCGTGTTCTATTAAAACAACGGTAATTCCCAAATCTCTGATTCGTCTGATTGTTTTCATTAAAGAGGCTGTCTCAATCGGATTCATCCCCGCAGCCGGTTCATCAAGAAACAGAATCTTTGGGTTTGTTGCCAATGCTCTGGCAATCTCCAACTCTCGCTGGTGTCCGTAGGGAAGGTTTTTGGCTTTTTCGTTTGTTAACTTTCCCAAACCGAAAAACTCCAGCCATTTAATAGCCGCCTCACTGCTTTCAACATACTCCTCTTTAACTTTAATGAGGCTGTTTAAGGCCGATTTTGTTCTCCCTTTTGTGTTGCTTTTACCTTGACTGAAATGGAGTCCTACCATCACATTTTCTAAAACAGAAAGCTCTTTGAACAGTCTGATATTCTGGAAAGTACGGGCTATACCCATCCGACAAATCAGATGAGCCCCTTTTTTTGTTATATCGTGTTCCCTGTAGTAGACTCTACCGGAGGTGGGGTGATCTAAACCGGTAATGTTGTTAAACAGAGTTGTTTTTCCGGCTCCGTTAGGTCCGATAAGACCGGTGATTAGCCCCTCATGTACCTGAAAATCGACTCCGTTTACGGCAACAACTCCCCCGTAGTTTTTGGTTAGTTTGCTGGTTTCAAGAACAATCATCTTTTTAACCCCCTAGGGGCAGTCCGTTCTTTTCGCCCTAAAATTCCCTGAGGCCGCCAAATCATCATTACAACGAGTATCAGCCCAAAAAGAACATGTTTAAATTGAGGCGGTATTATGTTAGTCAAACCGGTAAGTTGGGGCAGATATGAGATGAATTGAATAATGAATGCTCCCAAAATAACAGCTTTGAAATTCCCCATCCCCCCTAAGACTACCATGCACAGAACCATTATCGAAACCATGAATGTAAAAACAGCAGGGGTTACAGAGAGGACAAATACTGCCTGCAAACTACCGGCAACACCGGCGATAGCAGCCCCCAGTGCAAAAGCCCACACTTTGTACTTTGTGGTATTAATTCCCATCGAAGAGGCGGCAATTTCATCTTCCCTTATCGCCTCCAGGGCTCTTCCCAGCCGGGAACTTGTCAGTCTTTCATAGACAAGGTAAGCGACAAGTACAAACGCCCACACCAGTATCAAAAAGCTCCATTTGGCATATGGACTGATTCTTTGTCCAAAAATAGTTGCCATCGGAATCCGTTGAATCCCCATCGGACCGTTTGTTAAACTGTCCCAGTTGTTTAAAACGTTCCTGACAATCTCTCCAAAGCCCAAAGTCGCTATCGCTAAATAGTCTCCTTTAAGCCTCAATGTGGGTAAACCGATTAAGAAGCCAAACATTCCGCTGAGGAGAGCCGCAACGGGAACCGTTGACCAAAAGCCCCACCCCATTTTAGTAGTTAAAATAGCGGTGGCATAACTGCCTATGGCAAAAAAACCGGCTTGGGTTAATGAAAGGAGTCCCACATAACCTGTAATAAGGTTTTGACCAATCGCCATGAGAGCATAGATTCCTGTATAAATTAAGATTAAAAGGACGAAGTTAAGCACTATACTTTCTCCTTTTCTGCTTTACCAAGTAACCCTTCGGGTTTTATCAATAATATTAAAATCAGGGCAACAAAGGCTATTGTATCCTTTAGACCATAGGGAATTCCTAAAATGGCTACCCCAAAGGTCTCTAAAAGGCCCAAGAGAATCCCCCCTAACATCGCCCCTGAAATATTTCCTATCCCTCCGACAACGGCTGCAACGAAGGCCTTGAGGCCTGTCATTGTCCCCATTGTTGGGTAGACTTTAATCTCCAATGCCAATAAGAAGCCGGCAGTTGCAGCCAAGGCACTGCCGATGGCAAATGTCACGGCAATAATTTTATCGGCTTTTATTCCCATCAGTTTAGCAGTATCCAAATCCAAACTGGTAGCTCTCATTGCTTTACCGATTCTTGATTTATCAACAAAGAGCTTAAGGACAATCATCATTACAACAACAACTATTAGAATAAGTATTTGGTGGGGAGTTATTGAAATGCCCTTAAAACGGATGGGAGTGTTATCAAAAGGATACTCTAACTTTCTCGATTTAGTTCCCCACATCCATGCAGCCATATTGCTTAATATAAACGAAACTCCAATCGCAGATAGTAACGGTGCTAAGCGGGTTGCGTTTCTTAACGGCTTGTAAGCAACCCTCTCAATTACCATCCCTAAAGCTGCACTGAAAGCCATGCCACCCAGCATTGCTACAAAAAAAGCAATCATAGTCCAAATTCCCAGTGCTTGTCCTCTGATTGCATTAAATATAAACAACCCTATATATGAACCAATCATCAGGATATCGCCATGGGCGAAGTTGATGAATTTTAGGATTCCATAGACCATTGTATAGCCCAAGGCTATAAGGGCATAAATACCCCCTAAAGTTAATCCATTCATCAAATGTTGAAAAAATTCGGCTACTGATCCCACTATAGGCTCCTTAATCAAGTCAGACCTCCGCGACTGGCGGAGGTCTGCTCGTCGACAAAATCACCTTACCATAAGTGATACAGTCAATGCAATAAACTTACCTTAAAGGCTCTACTCTACCGAAACAAGCTTTCCATCAACAACGGTATAAGCACCCAAATAGTTAGGAGTGGTTCCTTTAACCTTATAAACTCCCTGGTAGGCTACTAAATCTCCGTTCTCTGCGAAGTTAACCAATCCGGTAACTCCTTGGAAGTCTTTTGTTGCGGCAACTGCATCTCTGATGGCTTTGCGGTCAAATTTACCTGTCTTTGCATACACTTTTTCAAAAGCATCAAAGAGGATATAAGCAGCATCATAGGCATTTGTGGCAAAAGAGTCGGGTGCAAAGCCCCACTTCTTTTTATAAGAGTCGACAAACTTCAAATAAGCATCAGACTCTTTGACCTGAGTCGGGCCAACATAGACGATACCATCGGTATAAGCCGGAGCAAGGTCATAAATTTCGGGGTTTGAAAATCCATCACCGCTTAAAAAAGGAGTCTTAATTCCCAACTGAGAAGCCTGTTCTAAGATTTGAGCCATTTCTGAGGTGTAGTTTGGAATATAGATTGCATCGGGATTTGCTGCCCTTATTTTTGTCAACTGGGTTCTAAAGTCTTTGTCCCCCTCTTGGGCAGTTTCAGCAATTGTAATTTTTCCGCCTGCAGCTTCAAAGCTCTCTTTTGTCCCTTGATAAAGGCCCTGACTGTAGTCGTTTTTTACATATAGAACAGCTAGGTTACGGTAACCGAGGACATCATAGAAGTAGTATCCTGAGACTTCACCCTGAAGACCGTCACTGGCAACGGTTCTGAAAACATAATCACCGATGTTGGTAATGTCCTTGTGTGTTCCCGATGGAGTAATCATTACAATTCCCTCATCCTGAACTCTCTGCCCGACAGCAAAAGCAACACCTGTAAATACCGGACCGATAAGGGCGCTGATTTTATCACTGCTTGAAAGCTTTTCAATTCCAGCCAACCCTTTTTGGGGATCTCCCTCAGAATCTTCAGCAATAAAATCAATCTTTATTTTCCCGGCAATTCCGCCTTGGGCATTTTTCTCATCAATGGCTACCAAAGCCCCCTTACTGATTAGGTCCCCGTAGTTTGAGTAGTCTCCGGTCATCGGTCCTATAAAACCAACCTTTACCGACTTAGGTGCACTTTCAGCTCCGCCGGCAGCAAACAATGCCATTGAGCCACTTAACGCTACAATAAGGATTAAAGTTAAAACCTTTTTCATACATACCTCCCGTATGTCCCCATATTCTTACTCATAATAATCGTAAAGATTATCTGGTAAGTAACTTAACAGATTAAAGATTATATACATAATCTAGTATATTTATTCAACTCTCTTTCATCTGTGTTGAATAAAAATATCAATAGAGCCTCTTGCAAAATGAGGGATTTTAGCTAAATGTCACTTAAGTATTCGTAGCAAGTACCCATAGAACCTTAGAATTTTTAATCTCCCAGACATTTTTAGCTAAAACTTAGCTATTTTAAAAATTACAAGGTGCCATTTAAAGACACCTATCCTGCTTAATGCGTAAAGGTGAAAATTCTTCTCTTGTTAGGCTACTTTTTCTAACTTTGGTACTATGCAGTATTGCAGGATTTTAATTGCAGCTAAAAGTAAAACCCCTACCATTAAGCAATGGGCTACCTTATCAGGTCCTCTTACCATAATCTTTGAAGGAATCAACCAATCCTTTAAATGAGAGTTTGCCCGTTCTACTGTGCTTCTGACTTTAAAGCGTTCTTTTTCTAAAGAAGATAAAACCCTCTTCTCTTTTCTTCTCTTATTAGGGTCAATAATAGGGATTTTACCACTATCAGAAATATAATCACTAATAGTTTTGGCATCATATGCACTATCCATTAACGAATAAAGATGTGTAACTCGTTCTTGGCTCATCTTCTCTAATGGTATTGCTACTTGAGAATCATGAACACTTGCTGCAGTTACTATTGCAGAAACAGGAAGTCCAAAATCTGTCACATCTAAATGAAGTTTGTAGCCCTTCCAATAATTTCTATTACCTTGGCTATTTAACTTACATCCCCAACTACATTCTCTGTTTAATTCAGATAACGAATGCTCCAATGATTGACTAACTTGTTTTTCTAAAATAGTTTGCTCTTTTATTTTAGGTTTACTTCCCTTTTTAGGTCTTCCACGCTTTCCTTTGGGTTTTACCTCTTTTTTGGTATTAGTTGCTTTTTCTCTGGCTTCTATTGCTGTTGAATCTCTACATATATGACCAACAATACGACCCTCCATATAATTCGTTACTAATGGCCCTAATGTTTTTTCCATAAGTTTTTGCTGTGCATAATAAGAGAATCTTCTACTAAAGGTAGATTCGCTAGGAACTTCAATGAAACCACAAATTTGACGCAATGTAGAATCACTTAGTAATCGATTGCGCAGGGATGAAACAGTATCTATTTCGAAAAATTGCTTGGCTAATGAAGAGCGTAGCATTGCTAAATCGTCATAAGCTTTGCGTCCTACTGTAAATGATGGTCTTTGTACTTTTGGGATGAATTCTTCTAAAACTCGCAGTAGATGTATAAAGCATTTATGCTCTTCTGTAACAAAACCTTCAAAAATATCTTGAATTTCAAAAGAAATGTCGAGTAATAGTTGGCAACCACCAAGAGTTTCTGATATGCTTTTCATGGACCTGCTTTCCCCCTATTTGTTTGTTGATAATAGCATTATAGAGGATTGTCAGGTCTATTTCTATATATTTAAGCAATTTATTACTTTTTTGATGAAATTTAACAAAACTAAATGGCTTTTAAAGCAGATAGCACGGTAAATGTTAGCTTTTTAATATTTTGCAAGAGCCTCA
>JALOAG010000035.1 GCA_023228875.1 Bacteroidia bacterium
GTAGCCGAAACTTCAAAAAAGCATTCCAAAAAAGAATCCATCCCCATAGGAAATACATAGACGTTCAAAAGATCCTCCGTCAGAGTTTCTATCCAAGCTGCCTCATTTGCCAAATAGGAAACAATCATGCGTTCTTTGCTTTTATCAGTGACAACCAACTCTTCCAAGAGTTTGGTATAGTTGTCTTTTGGGAGCCGTTCTTTGGCGACTTCCAATAATCTTTCAATGGTTGATTTCATAGTTTTGCGTTTAATGTACGATAATATAATCGCCCTGTCTTCCACCTCTGGGGGCATCGTTCCCATACACATAGTTGGTAAAGCCCAAACGGGCAAACAATGCTTTCACATCATGTAACCAACTAATTGTTGTGCTGTACTTTCCGGAATATGCACGTTTCCCACAACGAACTTTTGTTCCGGGATTTTTCAATGCTTGAATGGCACTGTAGTATTCTCTTTTCCTTTTGTCGGAGAAGGACTTTCCTTCCAACAAATGCAATGCTTCTTCTTTATTCATAGCTTTATGCGTTTAAGTCTTCAATGTATTGGTCAATGGCTTGCTTCATCAAATCATAGCCATAGGTGATCAAGACTTTCTCTTTCTTTCTGGAGAGAACATATCCTTGCGGGATAATTTTTGCATCCTGCAAAATAGGATATACAATTTGTCTTCGAATTGCCATCTTTTGTTCCTTGTCAGGGAATGGCTTCGTGGCCTGTACCAGCGTTTTTCCAAGCTGGTATAAATCTGTTTTCCGCAATAGGCGGGTATACAAGACTTCTTGTCTTTCTTCTTTTGTCATAGTCCAAAGTTATTAAATTTTTAAAACACCGTCCAGGTTAATGTTGTATCCTTCCGGATCAATAATGCCAACAGTTTGCTCTTCTTCATCATAGCAAAATTGAATAGGCAGCCAGTCAGTTATTTTTCCGTTGTCCCGAATACGAGCAGCTTCCCCATCATTGGAGATTTGAATTTCATACCCACACGCATTGGAAATAGTATAAGTGCCGTGGCAAACAAAATCAATTGCTCGAATTGCATTCATTACTTCCTCGGTTAGTAATTCCCTTGCAATGTTTGCTGTCTTCTTCTCGGTGCTTATATCACCCGCCTTACCAGCCCAAGCAGCAGCCCTTTCCGGATTCCCCTCAACAGCCCAAGTAGCAGCCCAAGCAGCATTCCTTTCAGCATTCCTTTCAGCAGTAGCATCGTAAGAAGCAGCACGAGCCTCCCTTGCGGCCTTCAGCGGTGCATCCGTGGCTTTGCCACGGCCCCACAAGAAGGCAATACGCACAGCATTTCTGCTTCTTGAGTCTTCCATATATTCTACTACTGTGTGTGCGCATAGCGCACCGCACATCACTAACTTGCGTTTATTGATTCGCAATTCTTGGGCAAGCCAAAGTAGCCACTCCCCTCTCTCACAGGCGTTCCACGCCTCTTCGAGAGATTGGATATTATTTTCCGCAATCCAATCCATGCTTTCTTGGCAGGCTTCGTTGGTTTCCAACCAAAATAAATGTTCTTTTTTCATAGTTCAAATTTTTTGAGATATGTTTTTGTTCGCTTTACCAAAACATCAATGGAAACCCTGCGTCCATCTTTGTCTGTATAGGGCTTCATTGCTTTTATTATTTGTCGAACATTATATGGTTCCCCTTGCTCGGTCAAATTAAAGGAACTGCCCTTTTCATTGCTAGGAACAATGCTTATATTTATTATCCAGCGATAGGGGACTTCCTCCCACAGAACAGTACATTGCGTACTGTGCGTTTCGTCAATTACTTTAATAAAAGTAATCATTTCTTCATCGGGGATATAAACATCATATCCTGAATTAGTTAGGATCTTTGCTTTTGACATCAGTTCCTCATGAACTGCTTGTATTCTTTCCTTATACGCATCAAAATAGTCTTTCATAGCTTTTTGTTTTAAATTGTGACAAAGACCGAATCCTGCAAATGGATTCGGTTTCGGCTACTCAAGCCTCATCAGTTTGCCTGGTCATTCGTTGCGAATGTGTTTTTAAATATTAGTCAACCCAAAAAGTTCCACAATCCATACACTTATTGCCACAAGGGAAATTGTTAATATAGGTAACATTACGGTGCCTATTTATATCCATATCCCCAGCAGAGCATTTACCAGATTTAAACACCTCATTGTATTTTTGCTCTACACCTTTGTGAGCAATAATGGGACTAACCTTCACTTCACATTCCTTTTGGCAAGGCTCGGAAGATAAATTGACAATTGTATTATCACACCAATTTGAACACATTCCACAAACTGCGAATGAATAATTGTACTTTATAGTCTCATCAATTATCAGGTTCTCCCGCTTAAACGGTAAAGAAAATGAATGGCCTTTCAGGCTGGTATCATCACCAGAACCTCCTCCAACGTCTATGATAGCTATTGATGCGTCCTTAAATCCAATCTGTGTAAAATCATTTTCAATTGATTCAGGGATATAATCTTCTACATCATCGTAGAAATATACAACCAGTTGCCCACCATACGATGCTTGACGTATCATCATATCAATTCTATCATCGTATTCAGATGATTTTATTCCTAAAATATGCTTGATAATCATACGCTCTTTTCGGATACGGGCATCACTCCAACTCCACGAATCACTCTCTACCTCATAACCTGTATCATAAAACATTACCTGTTTTGAGGTATTTGATAAAAGATCTTTTACCGGAGTAGACTTATCATTCTCGTAAATGTGTGATTCGATATTATCTTTGAATTTCTCCATAAGATAATCAACTTCTGAGGGACGTAAGTCATATTCATTTTGTAGCTTATCATTAAGCTCAGATTTTACATCACATACAGATTCCCACTCTCCCCAATCTTCTACAGAATCATAAATAGGATTTAAAGTCCCAGCTTCTATGCAATCCTGGAGTAAACCAACATTTTCATCCAAGTTGTCATTGTAATCAATATAGATGAGGTTGTAAGAATCATCCATGTGTTTCTTAATATCCTCGAATGTAATTTCATCCAACTTAAACGGACTCTCAATTAGATTTTTCATAGCTTATAATTTAAGATTTCTTTTGTAAGTGTGGTTACCCCGCATTTAGATATTGGCAGGTCATTTCCAGTCAAGAATTTCATATATTCCTGACGCATTTTTTTTCTATGCGGGCCACTAAGCAGCATTGTGATCTGCATATCACATTGCAAAGGACTTTCCTCATACATAGCCAGCAGTTGCTCTGTTAATTTTTTCCAATCCATAGCTTTTTATTTTTATTTTGACAAAGACTGGATCCATTTGCAGGATCCAGTTTCGGCTATTCAAGCCTCATCAGTTTGCCTGGTCATTCATTGCAAATCCCATCCCCATTTTGATGGCAGCGGTTGTCATTGCAAAAAATAATGCCCCAGTATCATCCATATCCAATTTTTCAAGAGCATACCGGACATTATTAAATGGTACCCAAATCCGTTCTTCTCTGGGCAACTCTACCATTTTTTCAAATACTTGGGCAAATACTTCCTTGACAAAATTGTGCCCAATAATGCCTTTTATTGTTTCGGCAAATTGACAAATCTGTTCTTTGTTTTCTTGGATAAGGACAAACATAATATCAGCTAATTCCTTTTGCTGTTTGTCTTGCCCTTTTATTTGATCAACAAAACAAGTTTCAATTTTTGCAAACAGCCCAAATAGTTCCTTGTCAAGCTTCGCTTGTACAGGACAAAAGGCCAATCGATTTGAGAATTCATGTTCTTTCGAAACAAAAGATAAATCCATTTGTTTTGCGAATACTGTCAACGCTACAATGTGGCGCAACATATCAATTTTCGCACGGACTTGGATATGATCCAAACCAGGTAGCCTCTCCCCTGATCCGATACCCAAAAAAAACTTAGCTTTTGCGTACGCATCGGCAAATAAATCTGTTGCGCCCAACATCCTTTCTGTTGGGTTTATCCATTTTGCCAGAATTTTGGAAGTGGCATCGAAAAAATACGGGCGCATAGGCCCATCCTGATCCAAAAGCGGAGTAGTCCGCACAACGTACATTATTTTTTCATTATCTGGTAAACTGCTGCGCAACAACTCCATAATTTCTACAATTTCCTCTTCAGTAGGATCTTCATTCTTCAGCATTACTGCTGCAATTTGTTCGTTGGTGTCCTTTGCGATGGTAAGGACATCGATTGCACCAAACTCTGCTGCCAATTTTTCCAATTCAATTTGCTTGTTCATAGCTTCAAAATTAAAATTTAAAAATTAAATTAAATAACTCTCTAAATATAGGGCTGTCCCTTGCAAGAAAACAAATATTTATTGATGTTTTTTGCTGTTCAACCCAATAAAATTAACGTGAATGCAATTTGTTGTGTTATCTCCCAGTTATCTCGGAGTTATCTCGGAGTTTATAGGTGCACATTATCTCGGAGTTATCTCGGAGTTTATGCACAAACCCCCACCCAGGCGCAAGCCCATATCTACTTTCCGTTGAAAGTATCAATGTACTGCGTTCAAGTACAATTCTATTATCTAGAAACCGGATCCGGTTTTAGTTCCAAATCAAATGATTTAATCGAGCAGTTGCCCATCCCAATATCCAAAATCACTACCATTGCCTGGGTGACTTCCAAAATAATATCCGTCTGGTGCATACTTTGCCATTATATCCATCAACCTCTCATTTAAGAAATCAAGAACCGCTTCCGATTCCCATCTAGGATCATCTTCTACGCCCATTACCTCAACCACTTCGGGGTAGTTAAACCAAAAGGAACGGTACTCTGGCGTATCCTTTATTACATGTAAAAAGGCAGGGATCAAATCTTGCGGTCTGAGTGTACTACTGATCACAGACTGATCCTTTTCTGCATAAATTTCAAATCCATTTACTTTCATAGCTTTTTGCATTTATACAATTACAACATTATAATTATTTTTTACATACTTCTTTATCTGTTCAAACTGGTTTGGATCAGCAAAAAATACAAATTTGCTATAATAGGATCCGTTCCCGTATCCGCAAAACTTGACACCCTGACACCACCTTTCAAATCTGGACAATATATCATCATGTATTGTCTTTAGCTTTGCAAAGTTACTTTCGTAAACTTCATACATTTTATATCCTTTTTTCATGGCTTTCCCCTTTTTTATCTTTATGCTGTTTTAGTTTAGCCAAACATATGATCTTATTCCATACCCTTTCTTAATCAAAGGGGCATCAAATATAAATTGCGGAGCATACAAGATTGTACCGCTGTTCCAATCTGTGTTTTTTACAGGTTTGCTCTTCTCAAACTCTGCGGGCCATAAGACCATCAAATTCCTTTTCGTTTTCATAGCTTATTTCTTTTCCTTGTTAAATGGCCCTTTGCCACATTGAAAACAAACATTATTAAATAACTGTGCATCACATAAAATGTTTCCGCACCATTGACAAATCAATTGCCGTTTGGCAAGTTCTTCATGGGTGGCTTCAAAGTCAGCGGCAAATGCTTGTTCTATCATTGGCCCACAATCACCACTTCCATCCATTATATAAGCTTGTCTTTTTTGCTCTTTGAGCCAATCCAATTTTTGGATCAGTTCTTTATCAGTTAACTTTTCCATAGCTTTTTGTTTTTAGTTTGACAAAGACCGGATGCTTTTCCTCATCCGGTTTCGGATATTCAATCCTCATCAGTTTGCCTTATTTAAGCCATTTGGATCCATCCTGTACAAGGGCCTTTATGATTGGGTCGTTCTCAGATTTATAATTTGGACTTTGTTCAAAGCGGAAACAAATATACAAATCGAAAAGCAATTCGGTTGTAGTTGCACCAACATATTCTTCCAATCCAGTTTCCCATACACCGGGCATAAACTGCTCTTCAAAGAAGGCAAGCAAATCTTCCTTTTCAATTTTATATCCTGGAAACATATTCAACATTCCCAATACAAAGTCCAAATTGTCACGCAATGTGCTTTCAATTTGTTTTGACAAACTGTTTGCTTGTTCATCTGTCAATTCTACCATCATAACTTTCATAGCATTTAATTTAAAGTTAAAAAATACAGCTTGGTTGATCGCTTGGTTGTTCGCTTAGTTGTTTGCCACGTAATATACGGCATCAACATCAATAAGCATATCCTCTGTTAGGATCTTCTCGCCTGGTCGGTCTATGGATATAATTGTGCTTTTTGCATTTTCATACCCATTGTTATATACAATAACCATACCTGGACGCAGCACATGCAAAATATGTTCTTTTGCAATACGCATAAAATAGGCCATCGCGTCTATATCATCATAAGACGCTTTTTTGTTTTTCTTCTTATATATTTGCCAATAGGCAAACACATGTTTTCTTACCAGCTTTTCCATAGTTATTTATAAACAGCGGTTCGTATTCCTTGTTCGTTTACAAATACCCACTCAAGGGTCTTTTGGGCTTCTCTTTCTTTTGCCCTTCTGAGTTTCTCTTCACGCAAATATTTCTCATTGCGCAAAATAATGGCTTGTTCTTTCCCACTTTCAGTTTCCACAAATGGTCTAAACGTTGCTTTTTTGTCAGCAACCACATTTTTTACTTCAATTGACATTTTCATAGCGTTTATATTTAAAAATTAAAAACTCAAATTATCTCCCAGTTATCTCGGAGTTATCTCGGAGTTATCTCGGAGTTTCTACAGGCCGCCTGGTCGGTTTGTTGTACCGCCTGTTGTGCCTAAACATAGGCTTTGACCAAAAACATAGTCAACTGACAAAACGGCATAAAATAGCCGTTCGACTAGACAAGTCAAAAAGTCAAAGCCGTTTGGCCTTGCTTTTTGGCAAACATAAGTACTAAACATAAAAATAAAGCCTTTTGCGCTTGTCTTATTATTTTGACAAATAAAAAAGGCAAAAGGCAGCGACAAAGCATATTTTTGACCTTGCATAACAGACGTTTGCAAATAGTCAAAAAATAGCTTTTTTTGTCGTTTTAACATTGGTTTTTAGCTTTAAAAAACAAAGACAATAGCAAGGCAAAGCAGGGCATAAAATAAGGCAAAAAACGGGCTTAAATTGCGCTTTTTGCAAAACAGGGCATTTTGCCCTTTGCGCTTTGCGCTCAAGTTGCATAATGCTTTTGAGTTGCGCAAGGGCTACCCAAAAATAAGGCATAAAAAAAGGCATATTGTAAGGACAAAGGCAATAGGCAAAGGCATATAACAAAGGCAGCGACAAAGGCCATAAACAAAACAGGAGCCGCAAAACAAAGGCAACAAAAAAGGGCCGACAAAATGCGGCCCTTTGCAGGACAAAGACCAGGGCAAAATAAGGCATAAAAAAAGGGACTATAAAAATAGTCCCTTTGGTTGTTGCCGGCCTTGTTTATTTGTCGTCGGTCGGTTTGGCGACTCCCTTATAAAAATAGCGGGTTTGGCCGTCGTCGCCTTTGACAGACTTAATAATAAAGCCTTTGTCCTTGCTTAGTCGGCTAGGCAGTTGGACGTTAACGGTTGACGCAAGCGACTTGACAGGTCGGTCAAAACAGTTGACCAAAATAGTTAACGCCTCGGCTTTTGTCAGGCCGTTAGGGCTGTTTTTAAGGGCCTCGGCTATTGTCCATATAACCCCTTGCTTTTGCTCTCTCGCTTTGGCCTCAAATGGGTTGACCTCCAGTTGTTTTGTTAACTCAATGGTTTTGCCTCCAATAATAACTGTTTTGACGGCTCCGGCAT
>JALOAG010000036.1 GCA_023228875.1 Bacteroidia bacterium
TTGATTTAGTTAAATTCACTGCATCGATTATACACCCTTCACAACTGCGTAGCACAATATTGTTATCTAAACCTTTTAAATCTCTGCAGATTGAACTTTTATTTTTGTTTTTAAATTGAGTAATTAAAGATTGAGCTAAGGTGTAAGTGTACTCTTTACTGCTTCCTATCTTATCATAATCACTACTTAAATAGGATAAGATCAACAGTCCCCCACTGATAGCACCGCAAATCTCATCGTAAGAGCCCATCCCCCTTCCTAGAGCTTCACTTAGTTTATACAAAAGGGACTCTTTAACACCAACGTAGGGGGCAAATACAGAGGCAACTGCCTGAGCACAATTGAAGCCCCTTAATTGGAGTTCTAGGGCTTTTAAATCTAAATCTTCATCCATTAGCAATCCTCATACTCTAATAAAGCACATAAAATGATATTTAGGCAAACAAAAGAGATTCTTTTTATTTGATTTAGGGGAAACTCACCCCCAAATTTAAAAATTGGGGGTGAATAAAGGTTTTAAAGTGTATCTTTAGTAATAAGTTTTAAAGGAATATTTATAAGAGATTCAATCTTCTCTCCCTTTAAGAATTTTACACTGTTTTGTACAGCCATTTTCATTTGTAAAGCAGGTTGTTGTTGAACTGTTGCTGCCATCTCACCATTTTCAACAGCTTTAAGGGCATCATCAACTGCATCAACACCATAAACTTTAATCTTACCAGTTTTACCAGCAGCATCTATTGCTCTAACTGCACCTAGTGCCATTTCATCGTTGTGGGCATAAACTGCATCTAGATTTGGGTATCCTTGTAAGATATCCTCCATAACTGTTGCACCTTGCTCACGGTTGTAGTTTGCTGTCAAAGAGACAACAACATCAATGTTTGTCCCTTTGATTGTATCAACGAATCCACCCTTACGATCATTTGTTGAAGAGGCTCCAGGGATTCCCTCTAACATTGCAACTTTTCCTCTTCCATTAAGATCTTTAATCATTTGCTCTGCTACAAGTTGGCCAGCTTCTCTGTTATCAATATCCAAGTGTTGTTCAACTTTACCAAAAGAGGCTGCTCTAGTGACAGTTATAACAGGAATACCTGCCCTATTAGCTGCTTCTACCGATGTTCCTACTGCATCTGAGTCAACTGGGTTGAGAATCAACAAATCAACTTTCCGGTTAAGTAGATCCTCAATTTGGTTTGTTTGTAGCTCTGGGGAGTCTTGGGCATCAAGGGTAATTAAATTATACCCTTCAACCTTAGCCTGGGCATCTCCCCCCTCTTTCATAGTGACAAAGAAATCGTTTGCTAATGTTGAAACTGCAAAGCCTAGTGTTGGTGCTTTTTCCTCTTTGGCACCAGCAGCAAAAAGAGCTCCAGTCACTAGTGTGACAACAAGAAGTAGACATAAAATCTTTTTCATTTTTAACTCCTTACTTTCGGATTTTTCCGAACTAATATTTATTTCTTATTCCTTTGACGAATAAGGACAGCAACTAAAATAATTGTCCCTTTAACTATTTGTTGAAAAAAGGCACTAATTCCTAATTGATTCATACCGTTATTTATAATCCCAATTGTTAATGCTCCTATTAAAGTTCCAATAACGGTACCTATTCCTCCAGATAGAGATGCGCCTCCAAGAATCACAGCTGCTAAAACATCCATCTCCATCCCCTCATTTGCAATCGCCTGTGCGCTGAGAAGTTTACTTGTTGTGATAATTCCACCTAAGGCAGCTAGTGCTCCACTGACAATGAAGACCGAAATTTTATAGGGTTTTATTGGGATAGCTGAAAGTTTTGCTGCTTCTAGATTAGAACCGATAGATTTGTAATAGACTCCGTGCTTTGTTTTATGGAGCACGATATAGGCAATAATTACTAAAATTCCACACAAAATAGTTGAGACAGGAACTACACCTATATAGCCAGCACCTAGAAAAGCAAAGGAGCGCGGTAGATTGGAGACAGCTCTTCCGCTTGTCCAAACAAGGGCCATCCCTCGCACAATCCACATCATAGAAAGTGAAACAATAAATGAGGGGATTTTTCCATAGACAACCAACAATCCATTTGTTAAGCCTATGGTCATTCCAAATAGTAGTGCTACAGCTACACCGACAAAGACTGAATTTGTCCCTATCATAACAATTGCACTTGTAACTCCAGCAAAAGCAGCTACAGAGCCTACAGAGAGGTCAATTTCACCTGATAAGACAACGCTAAGCATACCCAATGAAACAATAAGAACAATAGAAACTTGTCTAGTAATGTTTAGCAGGTTATTCACTGATGCAAAAGATGTTGTTGAAAAGGAGAATGTTAATATCAGAACAACCATTATTATTAAAAGACCATGTTCACTTGATAAAGCAGAGCTAACTCTCTCCCGTTTTAAAATTGCTTTAGCTGTTTGTTTAATTTTATTCTCCATCTAATCTACTCCTAATGAAATTGACAATATTTTCTCCCCTGTGGTTTCTCTTGGATCAAATGGACCAGCGACACCAGTAGGGTGCAAAATCATGATTGAATCGCATATGTTTATTAGCTCTTGATATTCAGAAGAGAGGAGCAGTACAGAGGTTCCACTTTCAGCTAAAGTTCTAACATGTTCGTAGATTTCTTCTTTAGCACCAACATCAATTCCTCTGGTTGGCTCATCCATTATTATCAACTTGGGGTTTGTTAACAACCACTTCCCAATTACTAACTTTTGTTGATTACCTCCAGAAAGATTGCCGGCAAGCATCTTTAAATTTAGAGGTTGTAATCTTAGTTTTTCTCCCATTTCTAATGAATACTTTTCTATTCTAGGAGTGTCTAAAGTTCCAAATTTAGTTAAAGATTCATTAACATTTACTACCAGAAAGTTTGTTAAAATTGAGCTATTTAAAAATAGTCCTTCACTTTTACGATCTTCAGGAATAAAAGCTAATCCATACTTTTTAGCGTCTCGAGATGAGTTAATTTTTATTTGCTCTCCTTTTAATAGTATCTTTCCACTAATTTGGTGTCCTCCACCAAAAAGTGAGTGGGCCAATTCACTCTTTCCTGACCCAATAATCCCAGTAACACCAAATATTTGTCCTTTTTTTACTTCTAAAGAAATTTTGTTTTTCATTAATGTTGTTTGATAGTCATCAAGTTTTAACAAAGTAGGTACTGCTTCAAAATCTCTTTTCTCTTTTTTTATATTTGAGAAAATAACTTGCCCTATCATAGCTTTCACTAAGTCTGAGTGCTTAACCTTTTTAACATCGAAAGTGTCAATTAGCCTCCCATCTCTTAAGACAGTTGCCCTATCACAGATTCTAAAAACCTCTTCTAGATAGTGGCTAATGTAAATCATTGTTACTTTTTGCTTTCGTAGTAAGTCAAGAATTTCAAAAAGTGTATCAATCTCTTTTTGACTCATTCCAGTAGTTGGCTCATCCAATAAAAGTATTCTTGCATTTAGAACAAGCGCTTTAACAATTTCTATTATCCTTTTTTGTCCCATTCTTAAGTTTGAGACTTTCTCTTTAGGATTAATATCAATTTGGAACCTTTGAAGTTGTTGTTCACTTTTCTTGTATAATGCTTTTCGGTCATAAAACCCTTTTTTCAAAAATTGGCTCTCATTCCCTAAGTAAATATTTTCTCCTACACTCAAAGTTTCAATTAGACTGAGTTCTTGGTAAATTACACCAATACCCTCTTTTCTAGCTTCGACAGGGTTGTTAATTAAGATATTTTTATTATCAATTTCCATTGAGCCTGAATCAGCTTTGTGTACACCTGTGATTATTTTAATTAAAGTTGATTTACCTGCCCCATTTTCTCCTAACAGAGCATGGATTTCTCCCTCAACAAGGTTAAAATCAACTTTTTTAAGGGCGTGTACCCCTCCAAAGTGCTTATCAATTCCTTTTAGCTCTAAAACAGGTTTTTTCATTGAATTACCACCTATTTTTTACTTTTCTTATATAGCTGATTAACCTCATCTAAATTGGGTATTGAGGATTGAGCACCTTTTCTTGTGACACTTATAGCTGCAGCTGTTTGGGCAAACTCTATTGCATCTAAGAAAGCCCACCCTTTTGATAAGGCAGCAACAAAGCCTCCCAGAAAAACATCTCCGGCAGCTGTTGTATCAACCGGTTTTAAATCAACTACAGGCAATCGCTTAACAACATTTTGATCAATAGTTAAAACACCCATTTTTCCCATCGAAATCATTGGAGAAGCGAATCCATAATCTACAAGTGCTTTTAAAGCTAGTTCCCCACTCTCATAATCAACTACATCTATGTTGGTTATTGATTTAGCCTCAGTTTCATTTGGCTTAACAAAATCAACACTTCTAGCAATCTCCTTTGGAATAGGTTTTTGGGGAACAGGGGCAGGATCTAAAACTACAGTTTTGCCTAAAGATTTAGCCAACTTAATCGCTTCATAAGCTGTATCAACATTGATCTCTAAAGTAATTAACAAAATATCGCACTCTTCAAACACTTCTTTGTTTGATAATACATCTTGCGGAGTAAGTTGAGCATTTGCACCAGGGGTAAATAAAATTGAGTTTTGACCATTTTTATCAACCATTATCATTGCAATACCTGCTGTCCCACCTTTCAGTTGGATATTACGATCCATATTTACACCACTAGAGGACATAACAGCTGTTAGTTCTTCAGAAAAACTATCGGTCCCTAATTTTGTAAAATAGGTTACATCTGCTCCCAATTTTGAAGCTGCAACAGCTTGATTTCCCCCCTTTCCTCCAGGGAAAGTTTGAAAATTGTCGGTCACTAAGGTTTGTCCAGGAATTGGGATACTCTCTGCAAACATAACTAAATCCATGTTTACACTTCCCATGCAAACTATTTTTTTCATTTCAGGTTGCTCCTTAAAAGTTCAACTTCCTTCATAAATGTTCTTGTCCGCTCAAAATCAACTCTATTTTTCCATTGATTATCTTTTTTGAACCAAGAGCCCACTATTGCCCCATCAGAAACTCGAAGCAAAGATTGAACATTGTTTGTGTTTACTCCACTGCCTAAAATAACAGGCAACGTAACCTCTTTTTTAACCAACTCAACTTTTTCAGCTGTTGGTGGAGTTCCGGTTTCAAAGCCAGTTACTATTAAGACATCTCCCCCCTGTTGCTCTATATCTCGAGCCTGCTCCTCAATACTTCGATCGCTAATTATGAAGTGAGAACCGTGTTTAACATTGACATCACACATGCTAATTATCTGATGTGCCCCTAGATGAGATCTTTTAGTTGCAACTTCGGAACCTACTGCATCAACAAATCCAACTTGTGAAATATAGGAGTTACACCACTCAAAAACGCGTATCCATTGTGCTTGAGATGCAATTGCACTAACTAAAGCTTCTACTCCACCGTTCATATGGGCGTTAACACCAATTGGTATTTTTACATTTGAACGAACTTCATGGGCGGCGACCGCTAATGAGGCAACTGTTTCAAGAGGAATTTTTCCAGTTTTTGCATATGGGTAGTCCCAAATATTCTCAACTTGTATTCCATCTACCCCAGCATCCTCCAATATTTTTGCCTCTTCAATTGCTATTTTGAGAATTTCTTTCATACCTAAATCTTTTTGGTTATACAAAGGAGAACCAGGTAGAGGTCTTAAATGAACCATGCCAATTACTGGTTTAGGGTTTTCAAAAATAGTTTCTAACGGTTTAGATAATTGCATTGTCCTTTCCTTTTTAATTTAAAAATCAACTCCAGCTACTAATACAATGTAAGCGTATGGACTTCTCTCTCCAGTTCGGACAAAAGCTTTTACTTGCTCCCCTTCTAAAGCACCTGTTAACCACAAATCTTTAACAGGATAATGGTCCATTACTTTCTCTTTGATTTTGTTTCCTTTGTTATCGTATGAGTGGATAATGTCGGTGAATGTTTTGTAATGTTCTGGGTTAACCTCTTTTGTCTCTTTTGAGACAATGTAACTTTCGACAACCAACTCACTCATTACAGCAGCTAAAACTTCTTCTACTTTGGGTATTCCATCTGTAACTGCTAAATCAATAACTTCAGTTAAGTCATGAGCAGGGAATGGACAACCAACATCTCCAATTAAAATCATATCCCCATGCCCCATCTTTGCTACCATCTCTGATAATTTTCTGTTTTGAATTCCTGATCTTTTCATTTTGTACTCCTTAAATCTTTTATTTAATCGATTAAATGATAAAAAATAAAATCTACACTGTGTTTCTTTCAATCAAAAGCGAATCTAACATAATCTGCTTTCTACTCATCTGTTTTCCACTAGCTAATCTCTTTAACATTATAGTACCTGCCTCCTTACCCATATTTTCAGTTGAGTTATCTACAGTCGTCAAACCCCTTTCGATGAAGTTTGAAAAATATATATTATCGTACCCAGCTATCCCTAAATTTTTAGGGATTTCTAAAGAACGATGTTTTGCTGCCTCAATTGCACCCCATGCTGCAATATCGTTTCCTACAAAAAATGCAGGTTTAGTTGTTTTTAGATCAAGACTATCTAAAACTTTGTTCATAGACTCATATCCACTAGTGAAGTTAAATTCTCCCCTTACCACAATTATGTTGTTTTGCTTTATCCCCTTTTCAATTAAAGTATCAACAAATCCTGAATATCTTAAATCGGCGTTTGGCACAGATTTTGGACCAGCAATACAAACAAACTTTTCATACCCTTTATCAATAAAATGGTTAGCAATTAAAGCAGCTCCTTGATAGTTGTCAGTATAAACATATGCTGTATCGTTGATAGATTTATAAAATGCAGGACGGTCAACAATTATAAGGGGAATTGGGATTGTAGAATAAAAATCTTCTTCGCCCATCCTAGGGGCTATCATGATTAGACCATCAACCCCTCCCCCTTTCATAAAAGATTCAAATAATTTTTGTTCTTTTTTAATGTCATCTTCTGCGTTACAAACTATAAGTTGGTACTCATCATTGCTAACTATGGAGTCAATTCTTTTAATGATGTCACTAAAGAAAGGGTTAGTAATATCGGGGACAATAACACCAATTCTCATTGTCTTATTTACTTTTAGGCTTCGAGCAATAACATTGGGTTGATATCCCATCACTTCCATTTCGTGAAGAATTCTTTCTTTTAGATCTTCACGTACATACTTTGCCCCTGTAATCACATTTGAGATTGTAGCAGTTGATACACCAACTTTCTTTGCAACATCCTTAATAGTAACTCTCAAATCAGACTTTCTCCTTAAAAGTAACAACAACTGGCTAGTTAATCGATTTTCTGGCCCTCTAATCTCAGAATACACCACATTTTTAAATTGTCAAGCATTTATTTAATCGATTAAAGCAATTATTAAAATTGGGTAGTTAAATGATTAAAATAAAACCTATATTGTCATTTACAATATTTATACATACATTTAAGACATTGATGTGTGGGAGAAAATAGATGCCTGAGTTACCTGAAGTAGAGACTGTGGTTGGTGATTTAAACAAAGCAGATGTTGTTGGTAAGAAGATTTTGGATGTGACTGTTAATTGGCCAAAGAGCATTAGCAGCCATAGTCCCAAAGAGTTTAAAGATTATTTAATAGGAAA